>JAHEBR010000068.1 GCA_024642185.1 Marivivens sp.
AAGCCTTGGCGATACGTTGCGAGGAATGCCCCATGCTCGATTTGACCTATGACGCCCCCAAACCCAAAGTCATCGCCGGCGCTACCGGCGACTGGGAACTGGTGATCGGCCTCGAGGTCCACGCGCAGGTGGCCACCGCCGCCAAACTCTTTTCCGGCGCCTCGACCCAGTTCGGCGCCGAGCCCAATTCCAACGTCGCCTTCGTCGATGCCGGGATGCCGGGAATGCTGCCGGTGATCAACGAAGGCTGCGTGGCGCAGGCCGTTCGCACCGGCCTTGGCCTCAAGGCCGAGATCAATCTGTGGTCGGCCTTCGACCGCAAGAACTATTTCTATCCCGACCTGCCGCAGGGCTATCAGATCTCGCAGCTCTATCACCCGATCGTCGGCGAGGGCGAAGTCCTTGTCGAGATGGGGGGCGGCGCCGCCCGCCTCGTGCGGATCGAGCGCATCCATCTTGAGCAGGACGCCGGCAAATCCATCCACGACATGGATCCTGCCATGTCCTTCGTCGACTTGAACCGCACCGGCGTTGCGCTCATGGAAATCGTGAGCCGCCCCGACATCCGCGGCCCCGAAGAGGCGGCAGCCTATGTCGGCAAACTGCGCCAGATCCTGCGCTATTTGGGCACCTGCGACGGCAATATGCAAAACGGCAACCTGCGCGCCGACGTGAACGTCTCGGTCTGCCGCCCGGGCGACTATGAGAAATATCAGGCCACGCAGGATTTCAGCCACCTCGGCACCCGCTGCGAGCTGAAAAACATGAACTCGATGCGCTTCATCCAGATGGCCATCGACTATGAAGCCCGCCGCCAGATCGCCATCCTCGAAGACGGCGGCGCCGTCGTTCAGGAAACCCGCCTCTACGACCCCGACCGCAACGAGACCCGCTCGATGCGGTCGAAGGAAGAGGCGCACGACTACCGCTACTTCCCCGATCCCGACCTCCTGCCGCTCGAGATCGAGCAGGCCTGGGTCGACGATATCGCCGCAAGCCTCCCCGAACTTCCCGACGCCAAGAAAGCCCGCTTCATGGGCGATTTCGGCCTGTCGGACTATGACGCCGCGGTGCTGACCGCCGAGGTCGCCAACGCCGCCTATTTCGAAAAGGTGGCCGAGGGCCGCGACGGCAAGCTCGCCGCCAACTGGGTCATCAACGAGCTTTTCGGCCGCCTCAAGAAAGAGGACCATTCGATCGAGGAAAGCCCCGTCTCGCCCGAACAGCTGGGCCAAATCGTCGGCCTCATCACCAAGGGCGACATCTCGGGCAAGATCGCCAAAGACCTCTTCGAAATCATCTACACCGAAGGCGGCGATCCCGAAGCGATCGTCGAAGCCCGCGGCATGAAGCAGGTCACCGACACCGGCGCCATCGAAGCCGCCGTCGACGCCGTGATCGCCGAAAACCCCGCGCAGGTGGAAAAAGCCAAGGCCAACCCCAAGCTCGCGGGCTGGTTCGTCGGCCAGGTGATGAAAGCCACCGGCGGCAAAGCCAACCCGGCCGCGGTCAACGATCTCGTCACCAAGAAGCTCGGGCTCTAACCCCTTCTTTTGGCTCAAAATACTCCGGGGGTGAACGGGCCGTCAGGCCCGGAGGGGGCAGCGCCCCCTACTCTTTGTCCCGAACCGCGACCTTGAGCAAATCGGCACGGCGCACAAGGCTCTCCGGAGACCAGGTCTCTTCCGTCACATAATAGTCCTCGACGACCTTGTGCTCGGGCGGCAAGACGACCCAGGGCTGCTTGGTCGTGGTGAAAATGTGCACATCGGGCGGCATGGCCGAAGGATCGTCCAGCGTTCCGGCCCGGATGAATTTGAAATACTTGCGGTAACCGCCGTAATAATACTGGCTCCACACGGTCACCCGGCACTTGGGACAGCGCGCCATGAGCTGGCCCTTGCCGCCCGGCGAGGGGATCATCATCTCCTCGACCTCGCCCTGCAAAAGGCTCACGCGACCCGACTCGATAATGGCATTGGTGGCAAATGCGGTGCCCGACTGGCGCTGGCACCAGCTGCAATGGCAGCCGTGCACGATCAGAGGTCCCGAACTCATCCGGTAACGTACATGGCCGCAGGTGCAGCCTCCGTCATGGTGCTTGGAACCGTCCGACATGATCTTTCCTCCTAGAAGCTAGCGAGGCAGCCTAGACCAAACCCGGAAAAACCCCAAATCAGGCCCGATGCGCGCCGTCGGCAAGGCTTTTGACGAAAGCCAGAATGTCGGCCACGCTCTCGCCCTTGGCGATGCGCTCAACAATGGCCGAGCCGACCACCGCGCCATCGGCCACGCTGGCGATCATCTCAGCGGCCTCGGGCGTCTTGATGCCAAAGCCTACAATAACCGGAAGATCGGTCTTGGCCTTGATTTGCGCCACCTCGGGGCCGACATCGCCCGCGACCGCATTGGCCGCACCGGTGATACCGGTGATCGAGACGTAATAGACGAAACCGGAGGTGTTGGTCAGAACCTTGGGCAGGCGCTTGTCGTCCGTTGTCGGCGTTGCAAGGCGAATGAAATTCAGCCCCATCTTCTGCGCCGGAATGCACAGCTCTGCGTCTTCTTCGGGCGGCAGATCGACGACGATCAGCCCGTCAACACCGGCCTCTTTCGCATCAACGAGGAACTTGTCGACGCCGCGCGAATAGATCGGGTTGTAATAGCCCATCAGAACCACCGGGGTCTCGTTGTCGTCCTTGCGCAGCTCGCGCACCATCTGGAGGGTCTTCTCGAGGGTCTGTCCATTGGCAAGCGCCCGCTGACCGGCCAGCTGGATGGTCGGGCCATCGGCCATCGGGTCGGTGAAGGGCATCCCCAACTCGATCACATCCACGCCTGCCGCCGGCAGGCCCTTCACGATCTCAAGCGAGGTCTCATAATCCGGATCGCCCCCCATCACATAGGCGACAAAGCCCTTGCGGCCTTCTGCCTTGAGCTTGGCGAATTTGGCGTCGATCCTGGTCATCGTCTTTCCCTCACATGGTCCGAGCGGGTTTGCGGCATGAAGGGGGGAAAATCAAGCCTGAGCCGAGGCGCATCCCCTCTTGGCGCAGGATTGTCGCAGGTCTGAGGCTGGAGAGGCCTCCGGATCGCGCTCGGACCTCGCCTCAGGAGGGATCAGCCGAAAATCGCCGCCGGATGATCGGCCATATAGATACGCAGCCACGGGGTATAGGCCTCGGGGCGCGCCGCGATGTCGGCCTCCAGCGCCCCGCGCGACATCCAGATGGTTTCCATCACCTCGGAAGGATTGGCCGCAAAGCTCAGATCAGCAGGTGCGATGGCGACGAAAAGATCGACCACCTCATGCTCGGTCATCCCGTCGCCCACATCGGCACGGTATTCGACTTCCTGCTTCCAGACCGGATCGAGACCCCTGATCCCGAGCTCCTCCTCAAGCCGCCGCTGGGCGCAGGTCCGCGGCGCCTCGCCCCACAAGGGATGGGTGCAGCAGGTATTCGCCCAAAGGCCCGGCGTGTGGTATTTGCCCAGCGCGCGGCGCTGCAGAAGGATCAACTCGCCCGCCATCACAAAGACGCTGACCGCGCGGTGCCTGATCCCGCGCAGGTGCACCTCGAGCTTGTCGACAGGCGCGAGCGCGCCGTCGATCCATGCGGGGATCATCTGCGGGTTCTGGATCATGGGGATGCGATTTGCGGCAAAGCGCCGGTCTTGCCAAGCCCCAAATTACCCTGCCCGCCGTGACGGATCGGCGCGGGGGCTTCAAAACCGCAGGACTTTGGGATATTTTCCGCCCGTCCAGCCACTCTCATGCAGAGTCGCACCTATAGGAGCAATCATGAAAAATATCGGATTTGCCGCAGCCTTGGCGCTGGCTGCCAGTGTCGCCTCGGCTCAGGAAGCCCCCTCGGGCGATGCCGCCAATGGCGAAACCCTGTTCGGCCGCCAGTGCGTTTCCTGCCACTCGGCCATCAACGCCGAGGGCGAGGCTGTCGCTGGCCGCGGCGCCAAAACCGGCCCCAACCTTTTCGGCCTCTTGGGCCGTGTCATCGGTTCGATGGAAGACTTCCGCTATGGCGACTCGATCCTTGCCGTTGCCGCGACCGAAGCCACCTGGGACGAGGCCGCTTTCGTCGCCTATGTGCAGGACCCGACCGATTGGCTCCGCACCACGCTTGCCGATCCGCGCGCGCGCTCGAAAATGGCCTTCAAGGTCCGTTCGGCTGAGGATTCCGCCGATATCTGGGCCTATCTGTCTGCCTTTGGTGCCGAGGGCGCCAGCCAGTAATCCCCGCCAATACACCACGGGCCGCCCCGCACCCCAGCCGGGCGGCCGTTTCTTTGACAGACCAACCCGCTTTGCTAGTTTGGCCCGAGCCGAAAGACAGTCGAGATCTGAGATGCAGACCACCGAATACCGCGTCGAGCCGGCCCCGCGCCGGGGAACCAAGGCCAAGGGCCTCAAGACCGCCGAAGACCGGTTTGCCGCCGCCCTGACCGCCAAGCTCAACGAGATGGCGGCCGAGGGCTGGGACTATCTGCGCGCCGACACCCTGCCTTGCGACGAACGCAGCGGCATCGCCGGGCGCAGCACGACCTATCACAGCGTTCTGGTTTTCGCCCGCGCGAAGGCCGAGGAAGCCAAGGCCGAAGCGCCTGCCGCATTGGCCGCGCCCGAGGCAAGCCCGCCCGCAGCGCTTCCCGCCGCAGAGGCCGAGAAGCCCGAAACATCCGAATAGTCAGCGGATATCGATCGCCAGCGCGTGAATGCGACCGATGATGTCCTTGCCCAGGGCGGCATGGATCGCGCGGTGGCGGGCAAGGCGGTTCATCCCGTCAAAGGCGGGCGCGGCGATCACGATCTGCCAATGGCTCTCGCCGCCTTCCTGATATCCGGCATGGCCGCGATGCTTCTCGCTGTCGTCATGCACCTCGAGAAGCGTCGGTGCGAAAGCTTCGGTCAGCCGTGTGGCCATTAGATCGGCAATTCTCACAAAATTTCTCCTGCCCTCTTCAATCTCCGGTCACAACGTTTAAACTCCCTCGTCCGAGTCGGAAAGGTGTGCCCATGGTTAAGACTGACCCGTTTGGCTTCGATATGTCGGTATCGGCCTCGAAGAAGAAGAACCCGCGCGGACGGCGCGGGATGTCGGGCGCTTTCGACACCTCGACCCGCGTCTGCGATCATCCGGGCTGTGAGGAAGCCGGCAAATACCGGGCGCCGAAATCGCCCGACGTGCTCGACGACTTCTTCTGGTTCTGCAGGGACCATGTGCGCGAATATAACCTCAAGTGGAACTTCTTCGACGGCGCAACCGAGCAGGAGTATCTCGAGCAGGTCGACAAGGACCGTGTCTGGGAACGCCCGACCAAGCCCTTTGGAAAACGTTCGGAAGAACAGCGCGCCTGGGCGCGGCTTGGGGTTGATGATCCGCATCAGGTCTTGGGTGAAAACGCGACCCGCAATCCGGGCAAGAATGTCACCGGCTCCCGCCGCCTGCCGCCGACCGAGCGGCGCGCGGTGGATATCCTCGAGGTCAAGGACTCGATGTCCAAGGCCGAGATCCGCAAGAGCTATAAGGCGCTCATCAAGGTCCTGCACCCCGACATGAACGGCGGCGACCGCAGCCAGGAAGAGCAGCTGGCCGAAGTGGTCTGGGCCTGGGATCAGATCAAGATCAGCCGGCACTTCGCCGACTAGGCCAGCGCCCTCCAGCGCCCCACAAGTCGATCCGTGATGGCGAGGGTCGCCACAAGGCCCACCGCAGCCGCGGGCTTTGCCAGAAGGGTCACAAGAACCGCGAAGGGCGCGAACATCGTGCCAAAGACCGGCAGAATCATCGATCCGGCAGTAATAGCTGCGATGAAGGAAAAGACGACCCCGCCCTTCAAGGCCCGCACAAAGCCCCGCGCGCCCGGCCAGCCGAAATCGCGCCAAGCGGCAGACAGCCCCGCCCAGGCGCCGACAGCCCCCGACACCGCGACCCAAAGGGCATAGGAGACAGGTACGGGCCCGCTCGCAAGCCGCAGCACGACCACCAGCGCAAGGGCAGCCCCGCTCGAAAGGATCATCGCACTCGCGAGCAACAACCCATCAGTCGACGCACCAGCAGCGCGCCTCAATACAGGCAATTCATGTGTCGTGGCAGCAGACATCGTGGCCCTACCCTGCCGCGTCGCATAGCTCTGGGCCAGAGGTGACAAAGGCAACGATCTGTTTCCCCGCTGGCACAAAGTGGCCACCACGGTCATAAATTGCCTCGCCCCCTTCCCCTTGCAGATGCATGGGATATGGTGCATCCCGAACACCGAAAAGACGCCCAGACGAAAGCATCCCCCCATGGCCGACGGAATGACCGATATCAACGCGAAACCCACCGAAGAGATCTCGGTCCGCGATGTCTTTGGCATCGACACCGATATGAAGGTCAAAGGCTTTGCCACGCGTGGCGACCGCGTGCCGGATATCGACCCCACCTACAAGTTCGATCCCGACACCACGCTCGCGATCCTCGCAGGCTTTGGCTACAACCGCCGCGTCATGATCCAGGGCTATCACGGCACCGGCAAATCGACCCATATCGAACAGGTCGCCGCCCGCCTCAACTGGCCCTGCGTGCGCGTCAACCTTGACAGCCACATCAGCCGGATCGACCTGATCGGCAAGGACGCGATCAAGCTCAAGGACGGCAAGCAGGTGACCGAGTTCCACGAGGGCATCCTGCCCTGGGCGCTGCGCAACCCTGTCGCCATTGTGTTTGACGAATACGACGCAGGCCGCGCCGACGTGATGTTCGTGATCCAGCGGGTTCTGGAACATGACGGTAAGCTCACGCTGATGGATCAAAACGAGATCATCACGCCCAACCCCTATTTCCGCCTCTTCGCCACGGCCAACACCGTGGGCCTTGGCGACACCACGGGCCTTTATCACGGCACCCAGCAGATCAACCAGGCCCAGATGGACCGCTGGTCGCTTGTCGCCACGCTCAACTATCTCAGCCACGACGCCGAGACCGCGATCGTCCTGTCGAAGACACCGCATTACAACACCGACAAGGGCCGCAAGACGATCAGCCAGATGGTGACCGTGGCCGACCTGACGCGCACCGCCTTCATGAACGGCGATCTCTCGACCGTGATGAGCCCGCGGACGGTTATCGCATGGGCCCAGAACGCCGAGATCTTCCGCAACGTGGGCTATGCCTTCCGTCTGTCTTTCCTGAACAAATGCGACGAGCTGGAGCGCCAGACCGTCGCCGAGTTTTATCAGCGTTGTTTTGACGAGGAGCTTCCTGAAAGTGCTGCATCTCTCTCGCTGGGCTAAACTGCCCGCCGCCCTCGCTCTGGCCGCTTCGGCCAGTGTTGCCTCGGCTCAAGGCCTCGACAGCCTGCCCGAAGAGCAACAGCTGGGCTTCTGCGCGACCTACTACATGGCTGAACAGCAGGCTTCTGGCGCCGAAGAAAGCGCCCTTGCGGCTGCTTTCCTTCTGCTTGCCGCCAATATCTCTGAACAGGAGATCGAGGCGCTAGCCGAAAAGCTGCAACCCGCTGCGGATATGCTGGTCGAGTCCTTCGGCAAACAGGCCGAGAGCATGACCGCGCAGATGATGATCGATTTCTCGCGCAGCTTTTGCGAGGGGATCACCGAAAACTATGACGAAACCCGCGGCCTTCTCGAGTGAACAAACCCTCCGACAACCCAGCTGATCCGTTCAAGAAGGCGCTCGCCGAGGCCACCAAGGTCATGGCGGACGATCCCGATCTGACGGTCAGCTATTCGGTTGATCCGCCCGGGATGACCGCCGACACCGTGCGCCTGCCGCAAGTGTCGCGCCGGATGACCCGCGATGAGGTGCTTCTCGCGCGCGGCACGGCGGATGCCTTCGCGCTGCGGCACAAATTCCACGACGATGCCGTGGCCGCCCGCTATGCGCCGCAAGGCCAGATGGCGCGCGACCTCTTCGACGCGATGGAAAATGCCCGCGTCGAAGCCGTGGGCGCGCGCTATATGCCCGGCACGGCAGGCAATATCGACGCCAAGATCGCCAACGAGGCCCGCCGCAAGGGCTATGACCAGATCACCCAAGCCTCGGACGCGCCCCTGGCGACCGCCGCAGGCTATCTGATCCGCCACCTCGCTACGGGGCGCCCCCTGCCTGCGGGCGCCGATAACGTGATGGAGCTGTGGCGCGGCTTCATCGAGGATCAGGCGGGCGGCACGCTCGATGGCCTTGAAGACGCTCTGACCAGCCAGCGCGATTTCGCCCGTTTCGCCCGCCAGATCATCTCGGATCTGGGCTATGGCGATCAGCTGGGCGATGACCCCGACCTCAACGACGATCAGGACGACGAGGCGCAGGACGAGGCCGCCGACGAGGATCAGCAGGACAATCAGGGCGAGGACGACAGCGACGGCGAAGAGGCCGAAGCCAACCCCGAGCAGAGCCAGGAACAGACCCAGGACGAGAGCCAGGCGCAGGTGACGCTCGACGAGATGTCGGGCGACGAGGATACCGAAGAGACCGAGATGCCCGAGGGCGAAGCCCCGCTCGATCCGCCGCCGCCCGCGCCGCTTTCGGATGCCGATCCGAACTACAAAGCCTATGTGACCGAGTTCGACGAGGAAATAGGCGCCGAAGAACTGGCCGAAGCGGCCGAGCTGGAACGCCTGCGCGCCTATCTCGACCAGCAGCTCGACCCGCTCAAGGGCGCGGTGAGCCGCCTTGCCAACAAGCTCCAGCGCCGCTTGCAAGCGCAGCAGAACCGAAGCTGGGAGTTTGACCGCGAGGAAGGCATCCTCGATGCGGGCCGCCTCGCCCGCGTGGTCGCCAACCCGACGACGCCGCTCAGCTTCAAGGTCGAGAAAGACACCGAGTTCCGCGATACGGTGGTGACGCTTCTGATCGACAATTCCGGCTCGATGCGCGGCCGCCCGATTTCCATCGCGGCGATCTGTGCCGATGTTCTGGCCCGCACGCTTGAGCGCTGCGCCGTGAAGGTCGAGATCCTCGGCTTTACCACCCGCGCCTGGAAAGGCGGCCTCAGCCGCGAGAAATGGCTCGCGCAGGGGCGCGAGATGCAGCCCGGCCGCCTCAACGATCTGCGCCACATCGTCTACAAATCCGCCGACGCGCCCTGGCGGCGCACGCGCGAGAATCTTGGCCTGATGATGAAAGAGGGCCTTCTGAAGGAAAACATCGACGGCGAGGCGCTCGAATGGGCGCACCGGCGGCTCTTGGGGCGGCGCGAGCAGCGCAAGATCCTCATGGTGATCTCGGATGGCGCCCCGGTTGACGATTCAACTTTGTCGGTCAACCCCGCGAATTACCTTGAAAAACACCTGCGCGACGTGATCGCCATGGTGGAAAAACGCAAGGCGGTTGAGCTTCTGGCGATCGGCATCGGCCACGACGTGACCCGCTATTACCAGCGCGCCGTGACGATCACCGATGTCGAGCAACTGGCAGGTGCGATGACCGAACAATTGGCCAGCCTCTTCGACAGCGACCCGCGCAAGCGCGCGCGCGTTCTGGGGATGAAGAGGGCCGGATAACCGGCTGCAATCATTGATTTAAGATCGGGCAAGGCCCTTTGGAGTCTGATATGTTCCAATCCTTCGAGTCCACCTCTTCGCCCGATCAGGGTCCGGCCCGCCTCGCGGCTCTCAGGGCTGAAATCGCCTCCGAAGGTCTCGCGGGCTTCATCGTCCCCCGCGCGGACGCGC
>JAHEBR010000298.1 GCA_024642185.1 Marivivens sp.
GCGCTGGCGGAAGAGCCGCTTGTGCAGATCCTTGCCGGTGGGCTGCGTCTCTTCGATGAGCCGCGCGGTCGACAGGCTGAGCGCCCCGACAATCGACATAGGAAGGGCCAGAAGGAACACGGCCTGCGCAAACTCGACCTCATAGTAAAAGGCAAGCGTTCCGATCGCCGTCAGCGCCGCCGAGACAAACCCCAAAGCCCAGAGGCCGGTGAGGCGCGCGATATAAAGGAGCCGGCCGATGTTGATCCGCACCAATTCTTCCAGATCGTGCTGGACCTGCCCGCCCTGCCGCTGCGCCCGCTGGATCAGATCATAGGGCACGCCGAGAACCCAATGGCTCGTCGTCGACCACGCAACCGCGAGGGCGATCCAATACCACAGGTTGGAGAAGGATCGCATATCGATCACTTCAAAGATGGTCTGGGTCCAGCTCAATTTGGCGCCTGCGGTTGCATCGGTTTTGGCGACCCTAGCGCCCTCCTGCGGCGTTGCCCAGACTTGTGATGCGGGCAATTCCGTGGCACCTCGGTATCCGAGACCAGAAAGGCCCGACCATGACCCGCACGCTTGCCCCCTTCCCAGCCACCCGCCTGCGCCGCCTGCGCAAGAGCCCTGCCCTGCGCGACATGGTGCGCGAGAATAGCCTTGCGCCCTCGGATTTCATCTGGCCGGTGTTTCTGATGGCCGGAAAGGACGAGGAAACCGCAATTCCCTCGATGCCCGGTGTCACCCGCAAGACGATCGACCGCGTGGTCAAGGCTGCCGTCGAGGCCCGCGATCTGGGCATTCCCGCGATCTGCCTCTTTCCCTACACCGCGATGGAGCACCGCACCGAGGATTGCGCCGAGGCGTGGAACCCGAACAATCTTACCAATACCGCGATCCGGGCGATCAAGGACGCCGCCCCCGAGATCGCGATCATGACCGATATCGCGCTCGACCCCTACAACATCAACGGCCATGACGGCTATGTCGAGGATGGCATGATCGTCAACGACCGCACCGTCGAGGCGCTGGTGAAGATGGCCTTGGCGCAGGCCGAGGCGGGGGCGGATATCCTTGGCCCCTCCGACATGATGGACGGCCGCATCGGCGCGATCCGTTCGGCGCTGGAAAGCGCAGGATATCAGGATGTTGCGATCCTGTCTTACACCGCCAAATACGCCTCTGGCTTCTACGGGCCATTCCGCGACGCGGTGGGCGCATCGGGCGCTTTGAAGGGCGACAAGAAGACCTACCAGATGGATCCGGCCAATTCCGACGAGGCCATGCGCCTTGTCCAGCGCGACCTTTCCGAAGGCGCCGACATGATCATGGTCAAGCCGGGGATGCCCTATCTCGATATCTGCCGCCGCGTGAAAGACGAGTTTGGCGTGCCGACCTTCGCCTATCAGGTCTCGGGCGAATACGCGATGCTGATGGCGGCGGCGCAGAACGGCTGGCTCGATCAGGAGAAGGTGATGCTCGAGAGCCTCCTGTGCTTCAAACGTGCGGGCTGTGACGGCATCCTGACCTATTTCGCCCCGGCCGCAGCAAAGATCCTGAACGGCTGATCCCCGCCGATCCCTGCGGCCCATCATCTCGCGGGTGACAGGCCCGCGGATACGTCATATAGTTTTCTCAAATCAGGCGGCACAAGACCGCCCAGAGGCATCGAGAGGACAACATGACCCAGACAACCCGCCGGAATTTCGCCCTTGGCCTTGGTGCCACATCCCTGCTTGCCGCCTGCGCCAATGGCGTCGGGGGCGATGGTGGCGCGATGATCGACGCCCGCGTCGATGAAACGCTGCGCTACATGTATTCGACCTACCCCGGCACGCAGGATCTTGCCAGCAAGGCGCAGGGGATGCTCGTCATGCCCTTGGTGACAGAGGTTGGCCTCTGGGTCGGCGGCTCCTACGGGCGCGGTGCGCTTCGGATTGGCCAGACGACGGTCGACTATTATTCTGCAGCCTCGGCCAGCACCGGTTTTCAGGTTGGGGCGCAGCAATTCAGCCACGTTCTGTTTTTCATGACCGAACAGGCCCTGATGGATTTCCGCCGCGGCAGCGGCTGGTCGGCGGGTGCCGATCTGGCCTATGCGCTCAACGATCAGGGCGAGATGTTGCGAGCCGATACCACCACCACGCGGGATCCCGTGATCGCGGTGGTATTTGCCCAGGCCGGTTTCCGTATCGGCGCCACGCTTCAAGGCACGAAATACTCGAGGATCATCCCGTAAGGCGCTGAGAGGGCAGGATTACCCTCTCAACCGTTCGCCTTTGGAATCGAACGGCGGTTCGGCCAGAACACGCCCGCGATGGGGCCGCCCGAGGATCATGACATCCACGTCCGCCCCCGGCTCGACACCCTTCAGATAGGCCAGCGCGAGGCTCTTGCCGACGCTATAGCCGTAGGTGCCGCTGGTAACCTTGCCGACCGGAGTGCCGTTGGGCAAAAAGATCGGCTCGCCACCCGTGGCGTCGGCGTTGTCCACCTCAAGCACTTCGATCAACCGCAAGACTTCACGCGGTGCATTATCTTTGAGCGCCAAGTAGGCGGATTTGTGCAGGAATTCCTTGTCGAGCTTGATGAGGCGCTCCAACCCCGTCTCCTGCGGCCAATACTCCGGCGAATACTCGCGGCTC
>JAHEBR010000299.1 GCA_024642185.1 Marivivens sp.
TGGAGCCGGAAAAGCGCGGCGTCTATGGCGGCGGCGTGGGCTATTTCTCGGCCGGCGGCGACATGGATATGTGCATCGCCCTGCGGACGGCCGTTTTGAAAGACGAGAAGCTCTATATTCAGGCCGGTGGCGGCGTTGTCTACGACAGCGACCCCGAGGCCGAGTATATGGAAACCGTCCACAAATCGAACGCGATCCGCCGCGCCGCCGAGGATGCGACGATGTTCCGCGGCGAAGGCAACCGCTAGGTTATTCGCCTTTCAGGACGGTCGAGGCCGGCACAATGGCAACCTGCCGCGCGCGGTCGGCCTCGCTCCAGAGTATCAGCGCCGAGAGCGTTTCGGGGCGCACCCGTGCCAAAAGCACCACACCGGATTCCTGCCGGGCCCGGAAAGCCGCCTGATCGAGGAAACGCCGGATCGTGGCGGCGTCCTGATCGTTGCCGTCAAGGTCGCGGTAGACCAGCGCCGAGGGAACCTCCGACGCCGTCGCCGCCCGGATAGCCCGGTTGAGGCCCTGCGGCACGGCCACAAGCCCCCGCCCTTCAGCCGCGAGCATGGTCATAAGCTGCGCCATGGTCGGATCGCCTGCGGTCGAATCAACCAAGAGAACGCCGACAGCCTCGGGAATGGCGGCGAAGGCGACAGCCAGAGCGGCCTCGACATCCCTCGGCGCCGTGCCCTGCATCATATCGAGGCGCACCAGAACCTCGATATCCTTGGCACGGTAGGCGGACGCAAGATCGGCCGCACCTTCAAACCAGGGATCGACCGCCACCGAGACAGGCGCAGAGGCAGCGGCCAGAACATCAGGGCCACCGGGCATTGAACCATCGTCGATCATCACGATCGAAACCCGAGGGAGATCGGACGGTTCGGCATAGCTGGCGAAATCGTCGAGCGCCCGCCCGGTCAATGTGAGCTGCGGCCGCGCCGTTTGGTCGACGGTCGTTTGGGCATCAGGTCGGTTGATACGGACTGTACCGGTCCCTTCGGGCAGAACTGTCGCGGGCTGCCCGCTGAAGCCGACCTGCGGAACGTTGGGCTCGCTTGCCTCAGGCAGCGGCTCGGGTTCGGGCGCCGCCTCCGGCGCGGGAGTGAGATCAACGATCGCCCCGTTATCGGCGATCTCGTCTTCAGTGACCTCTTCTTCGCTCTCCTTTGGCGCCGGCAGCGCCGCGGGCGCGGTGTCGGCCGCGGGCGGGGTCGAGCCCGTATCAGGTTCGGCGGGCTGACCTTGCAGGCTTGGAGACATTGGCGCCATTTCGGCAAGAGATATGCTCGGGACACCATCTTCGCTTGCATCAGGCAAAGAGGCGATCTCGTCGGCTGCCACTACGGGCTGAACAGGCGGTGCTGCCGGAGCGGTTGACGCCATGGCAGCGACATCCTCTGACGGAGCAGATGGCGAAGCACCGGCTTCTGTGGGTGCTACGGGAACCAAGGGGGCGACCGCCGCGCCGCCTTGGGCTTCTGTTGCAGGATCGCTCAAGGCGCCCTCTACCCCACTTGCGGAAGGTTCCCTGCCGGGGTCGGTCTCAACGGTGCCCTCGTCTACTGCCCCCAAGGGGGCAACAAGGCCAATGGGCGCGGTGGCGCCGGTTGTGTCGGTGTTGCCTTCGGTGGTCGCGAACGCAGTATCAACAGTTGCAGGCGAGGCCACAGCCTCTGGCGCCTCGACCAGCGGCGCTTCGGGCGGCTGACTGCCCGGAGGTTGGGTTCCCCAGATGGCAAGCGCAACAAGGCCGACAATCGCCAGCGCCACACCGTAGGTTATACCAAGAAGAAAGCCCCTGATCACCCGATAACCCTCAATCGCCTTGTTCTACCTGCCAAATGCGGTCCGGACCTTGACGCTACCCTTGCAACCGGCCCATGTATTGGCCCGGTTATACCCCGAGCGGTCGGTTCGACGGTAGCCCTCAATTTGCCCGCAGGCCATACTATGCTGCTTCTGATCGATAACTATGACAGCTTCACCTACAATCTTGTCCATTATTTGGGCGAGCTGGGGGCCGAGGTGGTCGTGCGCCGAAACGACGCGCTCACCGTGCAGGACGCGATGGGGCTGCGGCCCGACATGATCCTTCTCTCGCCCGGCCCCTGCGATCCGGCGCAGGCGGGCATCTGCCTTGCCCTGACGCAAGCCGCCGCCGAGACCCGCACGCCGCTTCTGGGCGTCTGCCTTGGCCATCAGACCATCGGCGAGGCCTTTGGCGGCAAGGTCGTGCGCTGCCACGAGATCGTGCATGGCAAGATGGGGATGATGCACCATAGCGGCAAAGGCGTCTTTGCGGGCCTGCCCTCGCCCTTTGAGGCCACGCGCTATCATAGCCTCGTGGTTGACCGCGACAGCCTGCCCGATTGCCTCGAAGTGACGGCCTGGCTTGAGGATGGCACGATCATGGGCCTTCAGCACAAAACGCTGCCGATCCACGGGGTTCAGTTTCACCCCGAGAGCATCGCCAGCCAGCATGGGCACAAGCTTTTGCAGAATTTCCTCGATCTCGCCAAGGAGCCCGCATGAGTGACGCTATCAAACCGCTGATCCACGCCGCCGCCGAGGGCCCGCTGACGCGCGCGCAGGCCGAACAGGCCTTCGAGATTCTGTTCGAGGGCGACGCCACGCC
>JAHEBR010000300.1 GCA_024642185.1 Marivivens sp.
CGCGAGATTCACCCAGAGGACGCGGGCCTTCCGGTCCATCCCTTCGAGGCGATCATCGGCGGCACGCCGGACGACAACGCCGATGCCTTCCGCGTGCTTCTGGAGGGCGCACCCGGCGCCTATCGCGACGCCGTTCTTCTCAACTCCGCCGCCGCCCTTCTGGTGGCCGGCGCCGCCGACAGCCTGAAATCCGGCGTCGAGATGGCCCGCGCCAGCATTGATAGCGGCGCGGCAAAACGCGCGGTGGAAACCCTTGCCCGCATCAGCCAAGAGGCCGCATGAGCATTACCATTCTCGACAAGATCAAGGCCTACAAGCTTGAGCATATCGCCGCCTGCAAGGCGCGCGTGCCGCTTTCCGAGGTCGAGGCCCGCGCCCGCGAGGCCGCGCCCACGCGCGGCTTTTTCGAAAACCTGCAAAACGCCACCCGCGAGGGCTATGGCCTGATTGCCGAGATCAAGAAGGCGAGCCCTTCCAAGGGCCTCATCCGCGCCGATTTCGATCCGCCCGCGCTGGCCCGCGCCTATGCCGAGGGCGGTGCCACCTGCCTTTCGGTGCTGACCGACGGGCCGTCGTTCCAAGGGGCCGACGAGTATCTCGTCGCCGCCCGCGCCGAGGTGAGCCTGCCGGCTCTGCGCAAGGATTTCATGTATGACACCTATCAGGTGGCCGAAGCCCGCGCGCTTGGGGCCGATTGCATCCTCATCATCCTCGCCTCTGTCTCCGACGATCAGGCGGCCGAGCTGGAAGCCGCCGCTTTCGAATGGGGGATGGATGTTCTTCTCGAGGTGCACGACGCCGAAGAGCTAGAGCGCGCGAGCCTGTTGAAATCGCCGCTCATGGGCATCAACAACCGCAATCTCAAGACCTTTGAGACAACGCTCGACACCACCCGCAGTCTTGCGAAATACGTCCCCGAGGATCGCCTGATCGTCGCCGAGAGCGGCCTCAACACGCCCGAAGACCTCGCCGACCTCGCCCGCTATGGCGCCCGCGCCTTCCTCATCGGCGAGAGCCTGATGCGGCAGGAGGACGTGGCCGAAGCCACGCGCAAGATCCTCGCCAATCCCTTGCGTCCGGGGGCCATGTGATGACCGAGAACCCGCTCAGCCATTTCGACGCCGCCGGCAAGGCGCATATGGTCGATGTCTCGGGGAAAGAGATCACCTCGCGCGTTGCCGTGGCCGAGGGGCATATCATCCTATCGCCCGCAACGCTCGCCCTTGTCGAAGAGGGCCGCGCCGAGAAGGGCGACGTTCTGGGCACCGCCCGCCTCGCCGGCATCATGGCGGCCAAGCGCACCTCCGATCTCATCCCCCTCTGCCACCCCCTGCCGATCACCAAGGTCGCGCTGGAGCTGGTGACCGACCCCGCCCTGCCCGGCGTGCGGATCACCGCCACGGTCAAGACCACCGGCCAGACCGGCGTCGAGATGGAGGCGCTGACGGCTGTCTCGGTTGCCGCGCTGACCGTCTATGACATGACCAAGGCCGTGCAGAAGGACATGGAGATCGGCGGTATCCGGCTTGTCCTGAAAGAGGGCGGCAAGTCGGGAAGGTATGAGGCCAAATGATCTCGGTCGCCGAGGCCCTCGAAAAGCTCTTCGCGCTCGCGCCGGTGATGGAGGTCGAGACGGTGCCGATCCGCAAGGCCGCGGGCCGCGTTCTGGCGCAGGCGGTTGCGGCGCGGCTCACCCAGCCGCCGTTTGCCGCCTCGGCGATGGATGGCTATGCGATCTGGGGCAGCGCCGTTGCCCCCGGTGACAGCTTTGACGTGATCGGAGAGGCGCAGGCCGGGCGCAGCTTTGAGGGCACCCTCGCCAAAGGGCAGGCCGTTCGGATCTTCACCGGCGCTCCGGTGCCCGCCGGATCGGCGCTGGTTGTCATCCAAGAGGATGTCGAGCGTGCAGGCGACCGGATCACCGTGAAAGACAGCCTTGGCGCGGGTGATAACATCCGCCCCGCCGGTGGCGATTTCCTCAAAGGGGCCGAATTTGCCGCCCCGTGCCTTCTGAGGCCCGCCGATGTGGCGCTTCTCGCGGCGATGAACATCGCCGAGGTGCCGGTCTATCGCCGCCCCGAGATCGCGATCATCTCGACCGGCGACGAGCTGGTGCAGCCGGGCGAAGAGCCGGGGCCGGACCAGATCATCGCCTCCAATGCCTATGGTCTTGCAGCCCAGATCGAGGCGCAGGGCGGCATCCCGCGCCTTCTGCCCATTGCCCGCGACGACCGCGCCTCGCTCGAGACGGTGTTCGATCTCGCCAAGGGGGCGGATCTTGTAGTGACGATCGGTGGCGCTTCGGTGGGAGACTATGACCTCGTGGGCCAGGTCGCCGCCGAGCGCGGCATGGACCGCGCCTTCTATAAGGTCGCCATGCGGCCCGGAAAGCCATTGATGGCGGGGCGGCTTGATGGGGCGATGATGATCGGCCTGCCGGGCAATCCTGTCTCGGCCATGGTCTGCGGGACCGTGTTCCTCGTGCCCGTGATGCGCGCCATGCTGGGCCTTGGCGCGGCCCCTGCCCCGCGCGTGCGGCTGCCGCTGGCGGAGCCTGTCGAGGCAAACGGCCCGCGCGAGCACTATATGCGGGCGCGGACCGAGGATGGCCGCATCGCCG
>JAHEBR010000301.1 GCA_024642185.1 Marivivens sp.
GAGGGGCAGGGCGGGCGCGTGGCACTGGTGTTTATCGGGTTTGACGAGAAAGAGCTGGGCCGCGCGGGCCTGATGGAGGCGCTGCATGGCGATCCGGTGATCCGCCTTTCGGGGGGGCACAGCCATTCGGGCAGCGAAGCGGAGCCGCTCAACCTCGAGGCATTGGAAGAGGCGTTGCGCGGGCTTCCCAAGGGGATCACGGGCTTTGCCGTGGCCGCGAGTTTTGCCACCCGCAATCCGGCACATGAGGTGGCGGCGCGGGACGTGATCCGGCGGGTGACGGGCAAGCCTGTGACCTGTTCGCACGAGCTTTCATCGGCGCTGGGCGGGCCCAAGCGGGCGCTGACGGCTGTGTTGAACGCCCGGCTGATCGGCCTCATTGCACGCCTCATTCAGGCCTGCGAGGATCACCTGCGCCAGATTGGTGTCGATGCGCGGCTGATGGTGGTGCGGGGTGACGGGGCGCTCGTCTCGGCGGCGCTGGCACGCGAGAAACCGATTGAGACCATCCTCAGTGGCCCTGCTGCGTCGATTGCCGGGGCGAGTTGGCTTACGGGCGAAAGCGATGCGCTTGTGAGCGATATTGGCGGCACGACGACCGACATTTGCCTTCTGCGCGATGGCCGCCCCGCGATTGATCCGCAGGGTGCGCGGGTTGGCCCCTATCGGACGATGGTCGAGGCTGTGGCGATGCGGACCTGGGGCCTTGGTGGCGACAGCGAGGTGCATCTGACTGCTGGCTTGGAAGGCAGGCTGCGCCTTGGGCCAAAGCGGGTCATGCCGATCTCGCTTCTGGCGCGGGATCATCGCCAGCTTGTCCATAAGGCGCTTGATATGGCGCTGGCGACGGGCCTGCCTTCGGAGGATGGCGCGCGCTTTGTAGTGCCGGTCTGGAAAGACATCCCCGAGGGGCTTGATGCCCGCGAAGAGGCGATTGCCTTGCGGCTTGCGGGCGGGCCGCTGCGGCTCGGAGATGCGGTGAAGTCCCGCATGGAAGGGCCGGCGCTTTCGCGGCTTGTGGCGCGGGGGCAGGTGATGATGGCGGGGGTGACACCGTCGGATGCGTCGCACGTTCTGGGGCGGGTGGATGCCTGGGACGCCGAGGCGGCGGAAAAGGCGCTGCGGCTCTTCTCGTTCCGGCGCAAGGGCAGCGGCGATCGGGTGGCAGAAAGCGCCGCGGCGCTGGCAGCCCAGATCATCGACCAGCTCACACGCCAGACGGTTGCCTGCCTTCTCGAAGCGGCTTTTGCCGAAGACAGCCGCGATTGGGCCGATCCTGCGGGCCTTGCCGAGCATCCGCTGACGCTCGCCGGGCTTGATCGCCATCAGGGTGTTGTCAGCATGAGCCTGAACCTCGGGGTTCCGGTGATCGGCCTAGGCGCCTCGGCTCCGGCCTATTACGGCGCGGTGGGCGAGCGGTTGAACACGCGGATGATCCTGCCCGAGCACGCGGGAGTGGCCAATGCCATCGGCGCGGTTGTCGGTCAGGTGGCGATGCGCGCGAGCGGGACGGTGACCTCTCCGGGGCCGGGGATCTTTGTGGCGCACCTCGGTGCGGGGCCAAAACAGTTCGGCGGGCGTGACGAGGCGATCAACGCTCTGACGGCGGAGCTGCGGTCAGATGCGACAGCCCGCGCCCGCGAGGTTGGGGTCGAGGAGATCCGCATCAAGGCCGAGAACGAGATCCGCGAGGTCGAGATTGAGGGCCAGCCGATGTTCATCGAGGCGACTGTCCGCGTGACCGCGCAGGGGCGCCCCCGGATCGCCGGGGGCTAACGCGAGATAGGCGTGGACCGGCCGATTGTCATACGCTAACAGAGGCGAAACCGCCCTGTTTTCTGAGCGTTCGACGAGAGGTTTGCATGAGTGTCCGTGTCACTGTCTGGGGCGAAAACGTCCACGAACAGACCAACAAGATCGTCGCAGGCCTTTATCCCAAAGGGATGCACGGCTGTATCGCTGAGAGCCTGGGCGAAGACGCTGGGATCGTGGCGACGACGGCAACGCTGCAAGACCCCGAGCACGGGCTGACCGCCGCGCGCCTTGCCGAGACCGATGTTCTGATCTGGTGGGGCCATGCGGCGCATGGCGATGTCTCCGACGAGGTGGTTGAGCGGGTGATCGAGCAGGTCTGGGCCGGGATGGGCCTGATCGTCCTTCACTCGGGCCATTTCGCCAAGGTGTTCAAGCGGCTCATGGGCACGCCCTGCAACCTGTCGTGGCGCGAGGCGGGCGAGCGCGAGCGGCTCTGGGTCGCCTCGCGCAGCCATCCGATTGCCGCGGGCCTGCCGGATCATTTCGAGATCGAGACCGAAGAGATGTATGGCGAGCCCTTCGGCATCCCCGAGCCGATGGAGACGGTGTTCATCAGCTGGTTTCAGGGCGGCGAGGTGTTCCGCTCGGGCGTGACCTATCGGCGCGGGGCGGGCAATGTCTTCTATTTCCGCCCCGGCCACGAAGCCTATCCGACCTATTTCGATGCCAACGTGCGCCGTGTTCTGAAGAACGCCGTGAAATGGGCGCACAACCCCGCGCCGCGCCTGACCGGCGTGACCAATGCGCCGAACGTGCCGATCTCCGAGGCGCTCGAGCCGCTCGAAGAACGCGGGCCG
>JAHEBR010000069.1 GCA_024642185.1 Marivivens sp.
GATGGAGACCCTGCGCCAGCGTCTGGCCGAACAGAAGGGCCGCCATCAGGGCGGCTCGAAATGGGTCGGCACGGCCGGCACCTCGCCGTTCGGCGCCTATGGCTACAACCCCGAAGGCGTGCGCATCGGGCAGCAGGAGAGCCGCCATCAGCGGGCGGTCAAGGTCTGGGACAAGCGCGAATTTCGCAATCTCGACGACACGGTCGAACTGGGCACCCGCAACATCAAGGTGGCTTTGAAGCGCCTGCGCCGCTGGGCCCGCGATGGGGCGGCGGACGAGCTTGACCTCGACGGCACGATCCGCGCCACGGCCGAGCATGGCTATCTCGATGTGCAGACGCGCCCCGAGCGGCGCAACGCGGTGAAGGTGCTTCTGTTCTTCGACGTGGGCGGCTCGATGGACCCGCATATCCGCGTGGTGGAAGAGCTGTTTTCCGCCGCCCGCGCCGAGTTCAAGCACCTCGAGCATTTCTATTTCCACAACTGCCTTTACGAGGGCCTCTGGCGCGACAACGCCCGCCGCTGGGGCGCCCAGACGCCCACATGGGAGGTGCTGCGCACCTATGGGCCGGATTACAAATGTATCTTCGTGGGCGACGCCTCGATGAGCCCCTACGAGATCGCCTTCGCGGGCGGGGCGAACGAACACTGGAACGAAGAGGCCGGCGAGGTCTGGCTGCGCCGCGCATTTGAGCAGTGGCCCGCGCACCTCTGGATAAATCCCACG
Source organism: Marivivens sp. (assembly GCA_024642185.1). Lineage (GTDB taxonomy): Bacteria > Pseudomonadota > Alphaproteobacteria > Rhodobacterales > Rhodobacteraceae > RFZI01. The sequence continues at coordinate 728 of JAHEBR010000069.1, forward strand.
CCCGAGCGGATGTGGGGCTATACCCAGTCAACCAAGATGATCCAGTCGATCCTCGGCCCCGAACGGATGGTGCCGATGACGCTTGAAGGGATCGACCGTGGCATGAGGGTTCTGGGCCGATGAGAGACAGGATTTCACGCATCTGGAAGCGCCACCCTGTCCTCGCGGCGCTCTTCGCGCTTGCGGTCATTGCAATGGTGGGTTTCGGAATCCGCACCGTGAGTTTCTGGATCTACTGGCAGAACCCGGATCGTCTCGAGCAGCCGATCGAGGCCTGGATGCCGCCGCGCTATGTGGGCATGAGTTACGGCATTCCGCCCGAGATCCTCGGGCCGCTTCTGGCCCTCGAACCGGGCGAGGATCGCCACATCACGATGGGCCAGATCGCCAGCGAACGCGGCCAGAGCCTTGAAGACCTGGCAGCCGAGATCAAGGCCGCGGCCGATGCGGCGCGGGCGGCCGGAGACCGGTAATGGAGAGCTTTCTCGCCCTTGTTACCGACTATGGCGCGTGGATCCTCTTCGCGGTGACCTTTCTCAGCTGCCTTGCCATGCCCGTTCCCGCCTCGCTGATGATGCTGGCGGGCGGCGGCCTTGTCGCCTCGGGCGATCTGGGGGGCTTGCAGGCGGCGGGAGCAGCCCTTGGCGGGGCCGTTCTGGGCGACCAGACAGGTTATGCGCTGGCACGGACGGCTGGCGGCGATCGCTTTGCCGCTTGGGTCAGCCGCAAGCCCGCCCGCGCCAAGGCGATGACCCGCGCCCATGACATGACCGGCCGATGGGGCAATCTCGGCATCTTTCTCAGCCGCTGGCTGGCGAGCCCCTTGGGGCCTTATGTCAACCTTGCCGCCGGCCTCATGCGGATCGACTGGCCACGGTTCCTCTTTTGGGGCGCTATGGGCGAGATCGTCTGGGTCACAGCCTATATCGGCATGGGCTATGTCTTTGCCGGACAGGTCACCGCTGTGACCGAAATCGCCGGCAACGCCTCGGGATTTCTTGCGGCGGCGGCGGTTGTGGTTGGCCTTGGCGCCTACCTCTGGAAAATGGGCGCCGAGATTCCGAAAAAGAAGCGCTCCGCTAAATCCTAGAAACTGTGCGGATAGAGCGACATCATGCCCTGCACGGAGATTTCACTTTCGAAGGCTTCGGGGTGGCGCTCCATCAAATCCCTCAGATGCGTGCTGCGCTCGGCTTCGGTGAGCGGGTCATACTCGGGGAACGCAAAGAAACGGCCCAGCCATTTGAAGACGGATCCCGAAGCGGGAGCGGTTACGGGAAAATCAGAAACGAGTGTCATTTCGGGCCTCCACAGTGGCTTGTTTGTTCCCAAAGGCTAAGACAGGCGTAGGCCCGGGTGGTATCCGCCGCGAAATTGTGCTGTTATTCAGAAATGAAGAGCGTGTTCGACTCATGGTCCGATCTCCGCGTCTTCCTCGCGGTCATGCGCGCGGGCTCTACACTCGCCGCCTCCAAGCAGCTGCGCCAATCGCAACCCACAGTCGCCCGCCGCATCGACGTTTTGGAGCACGTGACGGGCCTGACGCTTTTCGAACGCAGCACGCAAGGGCTGAAGCCTACGGAACATGCCCTTGCGCTTTTGCCGCAGGCCGAAGCCGTGGAAGCCGCCGTTCTTGGCTTTGAGGCGACTGTGGATGGCCGCACACGAAGCACAACCTCGACCATACGCATTACAGCTATCGGTATCGCATTCAGCCCCCGCCTTGCGGCGATCCTCGATGAATTCAACGAGGCCTATCCAGACGTGCGGTTCGAGTTTGTCCCAAGCGAAAAGGTGCTAGATCTCTGTGCCGGAGAGGCGGACATGGCGATCCGGCACGTTCTTTCGGTCGATGATCCGCGCCTTGTGGCGCGGCAGGTTTCGGTGACCCGAACAACGCTTTACTGCAGTCAACGCTATGCTGCCAAGCACCGGCTTCCCAAGGACCCCGGAGATTTCGCGGGCCACAGTTTTTTGCTCTATGAACCGGGACGCGGGTCGCGGCGGTTCAATGAGTGGCTGAACGCGAGGGTTCCGGCGGAGCAGATTGTCGGAACGCTCCCCGATATTCCTTCGATGATTGTCGCTGTCCGCAGCGGGCTGGGCCTTGGGGCCCTCCCCGTCGCAATGGCAGAGGATGCCCCTGAGCTGGTGCAATGTTTCGAGCCACCTCCGGAAGGTTTGGCGAGGACTTGGCTCGTCATCGGACCGGACGCCCACAAGCGAAGAGAGGTTCGCGCTTTTGCCGATTTCCTCGCGCCGCGCTATACCGAACGCATTGGAAATCGCTAGGTGCCACGTCTTGCCCTAGTTTCCGCGGGGCCCCATATCTAGCCCATGCTGCGCTTTGCCCCGATCCTACTGGCCGTAATCTATGGCTACGCCTTCTGGCGGTTTTCCGTCTGGCGGACGGTCAAGGACCTGAACGCGCGGTCGAGCGAATTGATGGACCCCGCCCTGCGCGGCGTCAGCGAAAAACTGGCCAAGGCGCTCGATCTGCCGAAGGTTCGGGTGTTTCTCTATGAAAACCCGGTGGTCAACGGCCTCGCAGGGCCGGATGGCCGGATCTATATCACGCGCGGATTCCTTCAAAAGCTTCATGCCGGCGAGGTGACGGCTGACGAGATGGCCTCGGTCATTGCCCATGAGCTTGGCCATGTGGCCTTGGGCCATTCCCGCCGCCGGATGATCGACTTTTCGGGGCAGAATGCCCTCCGCACGGCGCTGGCCATGATTCTGGGGCGGTTCTTGCCGGGGCTTGGGATGATCGTCGCCAATGCGCTCATGTCGCTTCTGGCGGCCAAGCTTTCGCGCGGCGATGAATACGAGGCCGACGCCTATGCCACGGCGCTTCTCATCAAGGCAGGCATCGGATCGGCGCCGCAGGTGAGCCTTTTCCGCAAGCTCGACACGCTCACGGGCGCGGGCGGAAAGGGCCAGATCGCGTGGATGCTAAGCCATCCCGTCACCGCCGACCGGATCGCCGCGATCGAGGCTAATGCGCGGAAGTGGGCGCCGCGCTAGGCGCGTTCGAGCGCCTTGCCCAGACGCGGCAGGCGCGCCTTTTTCATCAGGCTGCGGAAGGTCCAGTCCTCGCCCGACAGGCGGATCGCCTCGTCGAGAACCGCTTGCGCGGCGGCGCGGACCTTGGCCGGATGCGCCGCATGGAGCGAGAGGAGAAAGGCATCGGGATCGAGCCGCTCCAGCCCCTCTTCGGCGAGGATATTCTTGGGGAAGTCCATCGCGTTGACGGTCAGGATCGCGTCCGCGCTCGACGAGACCGCCGCCGCCAGCACATGGATATCCGCCGGATCGGGCAACCAGAGCCGCGCCTCGAGGCCTGCGTGCGCCGGCACCATCGCCGCCGGAAACCGCGCCTTGATCAGCGCCACCTCGCCCCGCGCCTGCATCTCGCCCCCGGGGCCGAGCTTGGCCGCCGCGCGCGCCCATTCCTCGAGGATGCGCTCGCTCCATTTCGGCTCGAAAAGGCCCTCGGCGGCTACGGCAAGGATCACCTCGCGCATGACCGTGGGGAACAGCACGCAGGCGTCGATCACCACCCTCATAGGCGGAAGAACACGGCCTTGAGATAGCCGCTCTCGGCAAGTTGCGGCATCAGCGGATGATCGGGGCCGGCAAAGCCCGTATAGACGATCTGGCCGCGCCGCCCTGCCCGGCCGATGCCACGGGCCGAGGCCGCGCGAAAGCGCGACAGGTCGGCGGCATGGCTGCAAGAGCAGAGGCCGAGATAGCCGCCCTCTTTCACCAGCGCCGCCGCAAGACGGGCCACCCGCTCATAGGCGCGCAGGCCCGCCTCGAGCGCCTGTTTGTTGGGCGCAAAGGCGGGCGGGTCGCAGACAACCACATCGAAGGTCTCGCCCTCGGCGGCAAGTGCGGCCATCACGTCAAAGGCATCGCCTTGACGGTTGGCGAACTTGTCCGCCACGCCCATCGCTTCCGCCCCCTGCCCGGCAAGCGCCAGGGCCGGGGCCGAGCCATCCACGGCCAGCGCCGAGTTTGCGCCGCCCGCGAGCATTGCAAGGCCGAAGCCGCCCACATGGGAGAAGACGTCGAGCACTTTGGCCCCTTTGGCGAGGCCCGCCGCAAAGGCATGGTTGGGGCGCTGGTCATAGAACAGGCCGGTCTTCTGCCCGCCCATCACATCTGCCATATAGGTCGCGCCAGTCATCGGCACCGGGATCGGCGCGGTCGGAGCCTTGCCGATGAGCAAACGTGTCTCTTCCGGCAGGCCCTCAAGCCCCCGCGCCCGGCCTGTGCCGTTCATGATGATGGTGGAGACACCCGTGACCTCGGCCAGAGCCGCGCCCAGATCGCCCATACGCGCATCGGCCCAAGCGGCGTTGGGCTGGACCACGGCCACATCGCCGAACCGGTCGATCACCACACCCGGAAGGCCATCGGCCTCGGCGTGGATCAGGCGGTAGAAGGGCGCAGGATACAGCCGCTCCCGATGCGCCAGCGCCCGCGCAATCCGCGCGGCAAACCACGCCTTGTCGATCACCGCCGCCGGATCGGCATCCAGCATCCGGCAGATGATCTTCGAGGCGGGATTGACCGCGACAAGCCCCATCGGCCGCCTCTCGGCATCCTCAAGGACCGCCACAGCGCCCGCCGGAATGGCCTTGGTGCGCCGGTCAGTCACCAGCTCGTTGGCATAGACCCAGGGAAACCCGTGCCGGATAGCGCGGGCATCGGCCTTGGGCATGAGGCGGACAGTCGGGAGATCGACATGAGAAGAGGAGAGCGTCATGCCCTCCTCCTAGTCGTTTTCAAGGTCGGGCGGAAGGCCCGGTTTACTGCGCCAGGCCGCCCAGTTCTTTCACGAGCACATAGCTAAGGAAATCCGTCACGCGCACGACCTCGGTCTGCCCCTCGCGGTCGAGAAGAAGCGCAGCCGTACCGCCCGGCGCCGCCAGATCGGCCTCGATCTCGCGGGCCGGCTCGAGAACAGCACCAGTCTCGGCGTCGCGTACCAGCAAGGTGAAGACGATATTGTAGACCCCGCCAACGCTCGAGCGGGTCTTCTCGGTGACACCGTGGAAACGAACGAGCGTGATCTCGGCCACGACCGGGACCCGACCGGTGAGCCCCGGCTTTGCCAGATCGACCGCATTGGTGAAGATGTCCGCGATCTGAGCATGACGATCCCCCGGAGGATCGCCGCGCCAGACGATATCGGCCCAGGGATAGAAAGCGTTGGCCTCCGAAACAGTCAGCTCGGGCGGAATGAGCACAATCGCATCAGTCAGCGCATAGTTTCTGGAAACTGTCTCGACAGCCTCAGCCGCAAACGGGCTTGGCTGAAAGAACGAACCCGTCCGATCCAAAATACTACAGCCCGACAGCACAAAGCCAGCCACAAGCACAAATACGATCTGAAGCAATCTCATACACAACTTCCCTTTTAAGCCCCGAGACTGGGTAAAACGAAAACCACCTATGTGGCGTTTGTGGCCGGAATGAGGAAAATTTTCCAACAATTTTGGTCATTTCTTCGGAATAGACGAAAATCGTCAACAGTCTTGGCTCCAAAGCTGCGAAATTGCCAGTTGTTAGCGCTAACTATCGATGCTAGGAGGTGCCGTCCCAGCTAGCGGAGCAGATCATGACGCTGAACGCGACAATCAACGATGTCACGGAACGTATCCGCAAGCGGAGCGAACCCGGCCGTTCGGCCTATCTCGCCCGCATGGCCGCCGCCGCCGAGGCAGGTCCGCGTCGCGCACATCTGAGCTGTGGTAATCAGGCCCATGCCTATGCGGCCATGGGCGCAGACAAGGCGGCGCTGGCCGCAGGCCGCACGCCCAATATCGGTATCATCACCGCCTATAACGATATGCTTTCGGCGCATCAGCCCTACGAAGCCTATCCCACCCTGATCCGCGAGGCGGCGCGCAAGGCGGGCGCCACGGCGCAGGTGGCGGGCGGCGTTCCGGCCATGTGCGATGGTGTCACCCAAGGCCAGACCGGCATGGAGCTGTCGCTCTTCAGCCGCGATGTGATCGCGCTGGCCGCAGGCGTGGGCCTGTCGCACAACACCTTCGACGCGACCCTCTATCTCGGCGTCTGCGACAAGATCGTGCCGGGCCTTGTCATGGCGGCGGCGACCTTCGGCTATTTGCCTGCGATCTTCCTGCCTGCCGGACCGATGACCTCGGGCATCCCGAACGACGAAAAAGCCAAGGTGCGCCAGAAATTCGCCACCGGAGAGGCCACGCGCGACGAGTTGATGGCCTCGGAGATGGCCTCCTACCACGGCCCCGGCACCTGCACCTTCTATGGCACCGCCAACTCCAACCAGATGCTGATGGAGTTCATGGGGCTCCACCTGCCCGGCGCAAGTTTCGTCAATCCCGGCACGCCCCTGCGCGAGGCGCTGACCATCGCGGGCGCCGAACGGGCGCTTGAGATTACCGCCCTTGGCAACGATTACCGCCCCGCCAGCGCCATCCTCGACGAGCGCAGCTTCGTCAACGGCATCGTTGGCCTCATGGCCACCGGCGGCTCGACCAACCTTGTCCTGCACCTTCCGGCCATGGCGCGGGCGGCGGGGATCGCCCTGACGCTTGAGGATTTCGCCGATATCTCGCGCGTGACGCCCTTGATGGCCAAGGTCTATCCCAATGGCCTGGCCGACGTGAACCATTTCCACGCCGCAGGCGGCCTTGCCTATATGATTGGCGATCTTCTCGCCGATGGCCTTTTGCACGACGACACGGTGACAGTCGCGGGCGATGGGCTTGGGCTTTATACCCGCGAGCCGAAACTGGGCCTGAATGGCCTGACTTATGTGGATGGTCCGGGCAAAAGCGCTAATGACCGCATCCTGCGCCCCGCCTCCGATCCGTTCAGCCCGACCGGAGGTGTCGTCCAGCTGGACGGCAATCTCGGCCACGGCGTTATCAAGGTCTCGGCCGTGGCGGCCGACCGGCACATCATCGAAGCCCCCGCCCGCATCTTCCACGATCAGGACGCGGTGAAGGCCGCCTTCCAGAAGGGCGAGTTTACCTCCGATGTGGTGGTCGTCGTCCGTTTCCAAGGGCCGAAATCCAACGGCATGCCCGAGCTGCACGGCCTGACGCCGATCCTCTCGGTTCTGCAAGACCGCGGCCTGCGGGTGGCGCTTGTCACCGATGGCCGGATGTCGGGCGCCTCGGGCAAGGTTCCTGCCGCGATCCACGTCAGCCCCGAGGCCGCAGACGGCGGCCCCCTTGCGCGCCTGCGCGATGGCGATATGGTCCGGCTCGATGCGGACAAGGGCACGCTCGAGGCGGTCGGCGTCGATCTTTCGACCCGCGCCCCCGCCGAGGCCGATCTGACCGGCAATGGCACCGGCGTCGGGCGCGAGCTTTTCGACGTCTTCCGCAAGAATGTCGGCCTCGCCTCGACCGGCGCGGCTGTTGTTGTCTAACCTGAGGGAACCCGCATGACCCCCGAACACGCCTCTGATCTCACCCGTCAGGTTTGCGAGCTTGCGCCTGTGATTCCGGTTCTGGTGATCGACGATGCCGCCAAGGCCGAGGGCCTTGCGCAGGCGCTCATCGCCGGTGGCCTTCCGGCGCTTGAAGTGACGTTGCGCACCCCGGCCGCGCTGGAAGCGATTGCCGAAATGGCCAAGGTCGCGGGTGGGGTTGTTGGCGCCGGAACGCTTCTGACCACCGCCGATGTGGAAGCCGCCAAGAAGGCCGGCGCTGTCTTCGGCGTCGCGCCCGGCGCGACCGACCGGCTTCTCGATGCCTGCGAGGCCAATGACCTGCCGCTTTTGCCCGGTGCCGCCACCTCGACCGAGGTGATGCGGCTTCTCGAGCGCGGCTATACCATGCAGAAATTCTTCCCCGCCGAGGCCAACGGCGGCGCCAAGGCGCTCAAGGCCATCGGCGCGCCGCTGCCCAAGGTCAAGTTCTGCCCCACCGGCGGGATCACCCTTGAGAACGCCCACGATTACCTGAGCCTTGCCAACACGATCTGCGTCGGCGGCAGCTGGGTCGCGCCTGCCAACCTCGTCCGCGCGGGCGACTGGGCGGCGATCACCGCGCTCGCGGCGGAAGCCTCGATGCTCTGAACCCTTGCCAGACGCGCCACAAACGGCGAGGATCGCGCATCACCCGACGGAGAGGCACATGGTCAAGGCTCAGAGCATCCGCACCTGCCTTTGGTTCGAGACAGCCGCCGAAGAGGCGGCCCGGTTCTACGTCTCGCTTTTCGATGACGCCGAGATCACGCAGGTGTTTCCGATGCGCGGCGGCGGCGGTGACGGGGCGTTTCTCGTCCAATGGACGATGCTGGGCCAGAAGTTCAGCGCGATGAATGGCGGGCCGGGCTTTCCCCACAGCGCGGCAGCGTCGATTGATGTCGGTGTCGAAACCCAGGCCGAGGTGGATCACCTGTGGGATGCGTTGATAGCCAACGGCGGCGCTCCGGGGCGCTGCGGCTGGCTGACCGACCGGTTCGGCATCAGCTGGCAGATCATCCCCGAGGCCCTGCCCCGCCTGATGGCAACATCCGACGGCGCGGCGGCCCAGCGGGTCACCCAGGCGATGCTGAAGATGTCAAAGCTTGAGACCGCAGCGCTCGAGGCTGCCGCCAAGGGCGATTAGGCCTGCATCCGCCCGGCCCGGCCGCCACGGCGGCGCGGACCAGATCCCTCTTCGAGCGCGGCCATCAAGGTCGTGGTCATCGGATGGCCCGCGGGCTCGTCCGCGTGGCGGGTCAGAAGCGCCCGCACCTGCGCGCGCGGGTCGGCGCCAAGCGGCACGCCAAGCGCCCAGTCGAGAAAGATCGAGCGGCACTCGGGCGCGCTTATCC
>JAHEBR010000070.1 GCA_024642185.1 Marivivens sp.
TTTCGGCGGCCTGCATCAGGCGGCGCTTCACGTCGAGCGCCTCGTCCTCGCCTGCCTCGGGCGACAGGGCCTCAAGCTCTGCCGCCGCGTGGCGCAAATATTCTTCCTCCGCCCGCGCCGCGTCGAGATTTGCCTCCGCCCCGGCCAGCGCCTTGGCCGCAGCGCTGCGCGCATTCCACGCGGACCGGGTCGCGGCAACGAGTTCGCCCGTCCCGGCAAAGGAATCGAGAAGCAGCCGGTGGCCGCGCGGGTTCAGAAGGCCGCGGTCGTCATGCTGGCCATGCAGTTCCACCAGGCAATCGGACAGTGCCCGCAGAACTTCGCCCGACACGCGCCGGTCGTTGACCCAAGCCGTCTTGCGCCCGTCGGCGGTGTTGACACGCCGCAGGATCAACTCGCCGTCCCCGGCCTCGATCCCCGCCTCGGCCAGAACCTCGTGCACCGGATGGCCGGGGACCAGCTCAAAAACTGCCGTCACCTCGCCCTGCTCGGCGCCCGCACGCACCAACTCGGCCCGCCCGCGCCAGCCAAGGACAAAGCCCAAAGCGTCAAGAAGGATGGATTTGCCCGCGCCGGTCTCGCCGGTGAGCACGTTAAGGCCCGGCTGAAACTCCAAAGCCAGCCGATCGATGATCAGCATATCGCGGATGTCCAGACCCCGGAGCATGGCCTACCTTTGGATCGCTGAGTCGCCCGCCTTGATCACAGCCACTCGCCCTTGACCATCTGCCGGTAGATCGACGCCAGCCAGCTATTGCCAGCGGCTTTCGCCTCGAGCCCCTGACCGGTCAGCAAATCGTAGCTGTCCTGATACCATTCGGTCGACTGGAAGTTATGACCGAGGATCGCGCCCGCGGTCTGGGCTTCATCGCGCAGACCAAGGGCCAGATAGGCCTCGACCAGTCGCATCAGCGCCTCTGGCGTATGGCGGGTGGTCTGGAATTCCTCCACGACCACACGGAACCGGTTGATCGCCGCCGCATAATGGCCCCGCTTGAGATAGTAGCGCCCGACCTCCATCTCCTTGGCGGCAAGGTGATCGAAGGCGAAATCGAATTTGAGGCGGGCCGAACTTGCATATTCGCTGTCGGGATAGACCTCGATCACCCGGCGCAGCGCCTGAAGCGCCTTCACCGTCAGGCCCTGATCGCGGCCGATCTCGTCGATCTGGTCGTAATAGGACAGCGCCAGCAGATACTGGGCATAGGCGGCGTCGCCATCGGCGGGATAGAAATCGAGGAACCGCTGTGCTGCAGCGGCGCTGTTGGCGTAGTCCTCGTCGCGGTGAAAGGCAAAGGCCTGCATGATGAGCCCGCGCTTGGCCCATTCGGAATAGGGATAGAGGCGCTCGATCTCGCTGAAATAGCGGGCGGCCTGAGGCTCCTTGCCACGCGACAGCTCGTATTCGCCGCGCTGATAGATTTCCTCGGCGGTGTAATTCTCAAGCGGAACATCGCTTTCAAGGCTGAGCTTGCCACACCCCGAAAGGAGCGCGACGGCCAGAAGCGATCCGGTGAGCGTTGCTCGAAGCGTTGCGCCTGATTTACGGCCTGACATTCAGCCCCCCGACATCCGTGCCTGTGATTGGAAGGGGATCGCCCCCGTCACCCATCCGTCTAGCACAGAAAGATGGGGCGCAAAATGCCTTTTGGCTTTTGAAGCAGGTTCAGGCGACGACCGCCAGATCGCTGGCATGAAGGCCCGCGCCAGGCAGGCTGGCGGCAGTGGCGAGATCGCAATCGACATAGGCCCAAGCCTTGGGATCGGCAAAAAGCGCCCGTAAAAGCTTGTTGGTCAGGGCGTGGCCCGCGCGAACGCCGACATAGCGACCAAGAATCGGCGCACCCGCGGTATAAAGATCGCCAAGCGCATCGAGCATCTTGTGACGCACGGCCTCGTCGGAATAGCGCAGGCCGCCTGGTGTAAGAACTGTATCACCCTCGACGACCACCGCGTTGTCATAGCTGCCGCCAAGGGCAAGCCCAGCGGCGTGCATCGCGTCCACATCCGCCCGCCGGCAGAAGGTCCGGCTGCTGGACAGTTCACGAACGAATGTCCCGTTGGCCATGCTGAGCATCTTGCTTTGCCGGCCAATGGCGGCATCGGCGAATTCGATGGAGAAATCAATTTGCAGGCTGGGCGCAGGCAGGAGGCTCGCCTTCGCGGCGCCATGGGACACTTCGACAGGCTTCAAGACCTTGATCGCCCGCAAAGGGGCGTTCTGGCTCTTGATCCCGGCGCCAATCAGGCCGCGCACAAACTGGGCCGAGCTGCCATCAAGGATCGGCACTTCGGGGCCGTCGATCTCGATCAGAGCGTTATGAATGCCGCAACCGGCCAGAGCGGCCATCAGATGCTCGACCGTCGCGACGCTGACGCCGCTTTGATTTTCGATACGGGTATTCAGGGGCTCCTGAATCACCAGATCCCAACGGGCCGGAACCAGTGCGTCGACCGCGATCACATCGGTGCGCCGAAAGACGATGCCATGCCCAGCAGGCGCCGGTCGCAAAACGACCTTGGCCGGACGCCCGTGGTGAAGACCATGGCCGGCAAAGGTGACCGATTGTGAAAGCGTATTCTGCAAAGGAGCCTCGTTTCTTGGACATGGAGGTATGCCTTCACGCGCGCGGGCTCAACTCACAGATTACAACGGCTTGTAACAATCGCAACGAATTGATTCAAAAGAACTTTATTCCCAATCGAAGCACCTAAAACAAAAACCGCCCCGATTTCGGGGCGGCTTTATTGCAGATCGTGAAAGATCAGTTGGCCTGACGGCGCAGGAAGGCAGGAATCTCGATCTTTTCCTGATCCGGGTCGGTTTCGGCCGCTTGGCTTTGTGGGCGCGCTTGCGGCTGCAGACGATGATCGTCGGCCGGAGCCTGACCGTGGCCGGTCATGCGGTTGATCAGCGAGTTGATGCCAAACCGTTGCTTTTCAGGCTCACCGAACGGACGTTGGGCCGACATGGGCTGTCGCTGGGGGGCTTGGTTACCTTCCGGAACCTTGGAAACCGCAACTTGCAGGCGGCGCATAGCTTCGGGCGACGGGGTTCCCGCTGCAGGGCCACGAGGGGCAACAAAGGCATCGGGGGCACGGTCCATCGGCGGCTCGGCGCGTGGGGTATACGCCGGCGGCGGCAGATTGTCGTCGGCCAGCTCAGGCTCGAAATCGCCGAAGATGTCTTCGGCCTGTTCCGCTGCTGTCATGTCCATCTCGTCCTCGAACAGGGTTTCCTGAACGGGGTTGGATTGAACGACCTGGCTCCGTGCGGCGGCAACCGCTGCGGCGGCGGGACGGGCGGCAGGCTGAGCCACCGGCTGCGCGGCGGCGAGCGGCTGGGCCATTGACCGACGAGGCAGCGGCGCTTCGGCCTTGCTGATCGCGGCGTCGATACCGGTCGCCACGACCGAGACACGCATCCGGCCTTCCATCGAGGTATCGAGGGTCGAGCCGACGATGATATTCGCCTCGGGATCGACCTTCTCGCGGATCTTGTTCGCGGCCTCGTCAAGCTCAAAGAGGGTAAGGTCGTAGCCGCCGGTGATGTTGATAAGAACGCCGCGCGCGCCTTCGAGGCTGATCTCGTCGAGGAGCGGGTTGGCGATCGCCTTTTCGGCGGCTTCGATAGCGCGATTTTCGCCCTCGGCCTCGCCGGTGCCCATCATCGCCTTGCCCATCTCGTCCATCACGGCGCGCACATCGGCGAAATCGAGGTTGATGAGGCCGGGCCGGACCATCAGATCGGTCACGCCCTTGACGCCCTGATAGAGCACGTCGTCGGCCAAGGCGAAGGCTTCGGTAAAGGTGGTGTGCTCGTTGGCAAGGCGGAACAGGTTCTGGTTGGGGATGATGATGAGCGTATCGACGACCTTCTGCAGGGCCTCGACGCCATCCTCGGCCTGACGCATCCGCTTGGCACCTTCGAACTGGAACGGCTTGGTCACCACGCCCACGGTCAGAACACCCAGCTCGCGGGCCGCCTGCGCGATGATCGGCGCGGCGCCGGTTCCGGTGCCGCCGCCCATTCCGGCGGTGATGAAGCACATATGCGATCCGGCAAGGTGATCGACGATCTGCTCGATGCTCTCTTCGGCGGCGGCCGCGCCGACTGTGGCGCGGGCCCCGGCCCCAAGACCCTCGGTGACCTTGAGGCCCATCTGGATCTTCGATTGCGACTTAGACTGCTGGAGCGCCTGCGCGTCGGTATTGGCAACCACGAACTCGACGCCCTCGAGCTCTTTTTCGATCATGTTGTTGACCGCGTTGCCGCCGGCCCCGCCAACGCCAAAAACGGTGATCCGGGGCTTAAGATCTTCTTGCCCGGGCATCGAGAGGTTCAACGTCATACTAAATCCGCCTGTCTGTTACGGGCCCGTCTTGGAGCGGGCACTCCTTGCCTAAATTGCTGTGATCCTATCGGCTTGTGGCCCTAAGGTCACGGGAAAAACATCAAAACCCCACAAAATATGGAGTCAGGCAGCGTTTAATCCGCCGGATATCGGCGAATGAGCAAAATCTTGCGTATTACCAGTTGTCCCTAAACCATTTGACGGCTCTTCTGAGCGATCTGGCGGGGTAGCTGGAGGCAGGAATCTCGAAATCCCACCATTCATCCTGGGGATTCGCCGCAAAAAGCGAGAGGCCGACGGCGGCCGAAAAGCCGGGGCCGGAGGCCGCCTGAGGCAGGCCCTGAACGCGCAAGGGACGGCCGAGTCGCACTTGGCGGCCAAGGATCCGGCTCGCGAGGCCATCGAGGCCGGGGATCTGGCTGCCGCCGCCGGTGAGCACGATCTGCTGGCTCGGCAGGTGCTCGAAACCGGCTGCGTCCAGCCGCGCCTTGACCTCTTCCAAAATCTCTTCGACGCGCGGACGCATGATCCCGATCAACTCGGCGCGGCTCACCGTGCGGCGATCGTGCTCCCAATCGCCGGTCTCGCCTTGGGTTTCGATCATCTCGCGGTCGTCCATGCCCGTGGCCATCACGCCGCCATAGAAGGTCTTGATCCGCTCGGCAGTCGACATCGGAACCTGAAGGCCCATCGAGATGTCAGAGGTGACATGATCGCCGCCCATACGCACCGCGTCGGCATAAATCATGTGTTTTTTCATGAAGATAGAGATCGAGGTTGATCCACCGCCCATGTCGATGCAGGCGGCACCCAGCTCTTGCTCGTCCTCCACAAGGCTCGCAAGACCCGAGACATAGGCCGACGAGGCAATGCCCGCCAATTCAAGGTCGCAACGCTTGACCGCATAAAGGATGTTCTGAAGCGCACTCGCGTCGACCGTGAGAAGGTGCAGGTCGGTGGTCAGGCGGTTGCCCATCTGCCCGCGCGGATCGGCAAGGCCGGAGCGGTGATCGAGGGCGAAATTCACGGGGTGGGCATGAAGCACCTCGCGGTCTTCGCCATAGTCGGGCATATCGCAGGCCGCCAGAACCCGGCCAATATCGCCCTCGCGCACCGTGCCGCCGTCGATCTCGACCTCGCCATCAAGGCCGTAGGAGCGCGGCCGCGCGCCGCTTAACGAGACAATCACATGATCAACGCGCAGGTTGGCCATCTTTTGCGCCGCCTGAACCGCGGTGCGGATGGCGCGCTCGGTCTCCTGCATCGCGTCGATCTCGCCGAAGCGGACCCCGCGCGAGCGGGTCGTCGCCGCGCCGATCACCCGGAAAGAGCTCTGCCCTGCCATCGGGCCAATCCCGTCGCTCTCGCGAAAGCGGTCGGGGCCGTCAAAGCGCAGGATGAGGCAGGCGATCTTGGATGTCCCGATGTCGAGAATTGCGATGACCCCACGCTGGAGCGCCGCCTGCCGAATCGCGCGCATGGCGCGCTGGGTCTCATAGAGTTGCCGCATCTAGTTGCCTGTTCCTGAAACTGCCGCATTGATTTGCCGCATCTCTGCGGCAGCCCCCCCGGTCAGCCTTATGGTTGGCCGATCCGGATTTCGCATATCGACCGCGACGATATCGCGTTCGAGAAGATCTTGTGTCTGCGCCATGACGACGACGCGCTGAAGCGCCGCGATGGCATCCTCCTGCGGCAGCATGATCCGCTGGCCGCGCTCGAGAACGAGATCCCAGCGCCTGTCGCCCATCCGCACAAGGCCCCGCAAATGCGGCGCAATGGGACGGGCGGCGGCCATGATCGCCATGGCCTCGGCAAGCGCCTCTTTGGCGCCGTCGCCTGCAACCAAGAGAAGGTCGGGCCGGTCGGCACGTGTTGCGACGGCGCCCATGTCGGTTCCGTCACGGTCGATGAGGTGCAAACCGTCATCCTGCCGCCAAAGTGCCACCGGAATACGGGGCGTAACATGAATCTCAAGGATTCCCCCGGACTTTACCCGCACCGTCGCATCCGCGACGGCCCCGACCTTGAGCACCGCTGCTCGCAGCGCATCGAGGTCGAGGTCAAAGGATGTCATCGGGAAATCAAGCGGCAGAACCTGGCGGATCGCTTCTGCGACCTCGGGTCCGGCTCCGTCGATCGCCATCGCTGTGACGGTGAACTCCGGGCGGGTTTCGATCGAGTTGCGGACCTCGGCCACCCCGGCAAAGAACATCGCCCGGCGCTGATCGTCAGCAAACCAGACGGTTGCAATGACACCGATCAGAACCAGCGGCACGCCGATACGCAGCGCTTGTCTGACGCCCGGCGTCAGCATCCAACGCTGCCAGCGATAGCTCCAGCGGCTCGGTGACGGGTCGCGGTGCGAGGAGAAGCCTATCGATGACATGAGGCATCCTCCACCAGCCAGCGGCACAGATCGGGGAAGCTGATCCCGACATGGGCGGCCTGCTCGGGGGCGAGCGAGGTCGGGGTCATGCCGGGCTGGGTGTTGGTTTCCAGAAGCACAAGGCCATCGAGGCCACGGGCTTCGTCCCAGCGGAAATCGGTGCGCGACAGGCCCCGGCAGCCAAGCGCCTGATGGGCGCGCAGCGCATAGTCGAGGCAGGCCTCGGCGATCTCGGGCGGAATCTCGGCAGGGATCACATGGCGCGAGCCGCCGGTCGCGTATTTCGCGTGATAGTCATACCAGCCGCTTGTGAGGATATCGGTCACGGCGAGGGCGCGGTCGCCCATCACTGTCACGGTCATCTCACGGCCCGGCGCATAGGCTTCGACCATCACCGTCTCGGGCATCGCATCGTCAAGCTGCGGCGGGGTATTGGCGGCGTCCTGCACGATATAGACGCCGACCGACGAGCCTTCGTTATTGGGTTTGACCACATAGGGCGGCGGCATGACGTGACGCAGGCGCACCTCGTCGCGGGAGGCCAGAAGGCTCGGGACGACCGGCAGGCCTGCGGCGCGATAGACGGCCTTGGTCCGCTCCTTGTCCATCGCAAGGGCCGAGGCCAGAACGCCGGAATGGGTATAGGGGAGGCCGATCCACTCGAGGATACCCTGCACGCAGCCATCCTCGCCCCAGCGCCCGTGCAGCGCGTTGAAGACGACATCGGGGGCGGCGGCCTTCAGTTGATCGACAATATCTTGGCCGGCATCAATGGGGGCAACCGTGAAACCGGCGGCCTCGAGGGCGCGCGCGCACTCATGGCCCGAGCTGAGAGAAACCTCACGCTCGGCCGATGGTCCGCCCATCAACACAGCCACTTTGGGAGCCGTACCGCCCGACATTCCCGCTGCCTCATCCGCAGGCCTTAGCGGCCCGTCATTCGTTGAATTCGACCCTTGCCCGGGGTCAGGCCGTTCGGCCCTGTTCTTGCTCTAGTCTTCGGTCTTTTCCGGGGCCGGTTCGCCGACCCTCATGATTTCCCACTCTAGCGTGATACCGCTTGAATCGTAAACCTTTTTTCGCACCTCTTCGCCTAGTCCCTCGAGGTCGGCAGCAGTCGCCCCACCCGAGTTGGTGAGAAAATTGGCGTGCTTTTCGTTCATCACCGCCCCGCCCTTGCGCGCCCCGCGCATCCCTGCGTCTTCGATGACTTTCCACGCCTTCAGCTCATGCGTGTCGTCCGCCCGCCCGGTCGAAGAATAGCCCGCAGGATTGCGGAAGGTGCTGCCGGCGGTGCGGTCTTTGGTGGGCTGGGTCTCGTCGCGCTTGGCAAGCTGGGCCTCCATGCGCTGGGCAAGGTCGGCCGGATCGCCCTGCGGCGCGGCAAAACGGGCGGAGACAATCACCGCGCCTTCCGGAAGGGTGCTTTGGCGATAGCGCAGGTCGAGGGCGCTGGCGGCCACTTCCTCGCGGCGGCCATCGCGGTGGATCACCTCAACCGACACCAGAACATCCGCCACATAAGAGCCATAGCAACCCGCGTTCATCCGCACCGCGCCGCCGATGGTGCCGGGAATGGTCCGCAGGAACGTCAGATCGCGCCCCGCCTCGGCGGCCTTGCGCGCCACATGAGCGTCGAGCGCGGCAGCTCCGGCCACCACGGCATCGCCCTCGATCCCGATGCTGTTGAAGCCGCGCCCCATGCGGATCACCACGCCCCGGATACCGCCATCGCGGACGATGAGGTTGGACCCCACACCCATGACGAAGACCGGCATGGCGGGATCGAGCGCGGCAAGGAACGCCGCCAGATCATCGGCATCCGCAGGCTGAAACAGCCAGTCGGCCGGCCCGCCGACGCGCATCCATGTCAGATCGGCCAAGGGGCGGTTCTCGGTCAGGGTGCCACGCGATGTGGGCATTGGGATGGGCATCAGGCGGAGCCTTGTCATTGATTTCATTCACCGCGCCTGCGGGCGCGGCCATGGCCACAATGCTTAATCGCTCTTGCGGCGGCCTTCCAGCCTCGGATCGGACGCTATTCGCTGCGATACCGCTGAAAGAGGCGGAACAGGACCCTCCCTAAGGCGCCGACCATCAGGCCAAGGAACACAGGCCCGGCCAGAAACAGTGCAACCGCGAAATAGAGCATGGCATCCCAATCTTCAGCCACCACGGTTCGCCAGATAGCCCAGACAATGACGAGGCCGGCGACCGTTCCGAGACTTCCAAGCAATTTCCATCGCCGCCGCGCGACAAGATACCAGCCGCCCGCCGCGCCCGCGATCACGAGGGCAAGCGCGAAGAGATCCAGCGGTGTCACGTCTGATCGCCCACGACTTGCCTCCTGACCCAACGCAGAAGATACCGCACCGGCCAACGCAAGACCGAGGCCGCCGCCGCGAGAACGAGAAGTGCCACGACGATCCCGTTTTGCATCAGCAGCCAGAGCCAAAGCGGCAGACCTACCGCGATAAGGAAATAGGCGCGCCGCCAGTGGTCGTCGTTTGAAGGGATCATCGCCAGAACGTTGGCGAGGATCAGCCAGGCGAAAGCCAAGATAAGCGAGATTGTCATACCTAATGCCCCGTTATCAGGAGAAGCGCACCGAGGGCAAAGACAACGCCGGTGACAGGCACCCACATCTGCACCCGGAAGGGCGCTTCGGGTCCACGCAGTTAAAACAGGATCAGGGCCAAGATGACAAGGAAGAAGAGGGCCGAACCGACAAGCCCGACGCCGGGTCAGAAGGCTTGGATCATGCGGTTCTGTTCAGCCGCTCCGGCAATCCATGCGCCCA
>JAHEBR010000302.1 GCA_024642185.1 Marivivens sp.
GCAGTTTCATGGATATCCGCAACATCGCGATCATCGCGCACGTCGACCACGGCAAGACCACGCTGGTGGACGAGCTTCTCAAGCAGTCGGGCGCGTTCCGTGAAAACCAGGCCGTGGCCGAGCGGGCGATGGATTCCAACGACATCGAGCGCGAGCGCGGCATCACGATTCTCGCCAAGGCGACCTCGGTCGAGTGGAAAGGCACGCGCATCAATATCGTCGACACCCCCGGCCACGCCGATTTCGGCGGCGAGGTGGAGCGGATCCTGAGCATGGTCGACGGCGTCTGCCTTCTGGTCGATGCCGCCGAAGGCCCGATGCCGCAGACAAAGTTCGTGACCTCCAAGGCGCTGGCCTTGGGCCTCAAACCGATCGTCGTCCTGAACAAGGTCGACAAGCCCGATGCCGAGCCGGATCGTGCGCTGGATGAGTGCTTTGATCTTTTCGCCAACCTCGGCGCCAATGACGAACAGCTGGATTTCCCGCATATCTATGCTTCCGGCCGCGCCGGCTGGGCCGACGCGGAGCTTGATGGCCCGCGCAAGGACCTCTCGGCGCTCTTTGACCTCATCGTCCGCCACGTCGAGGCGCCCAAGCAGATCGCCGCTGCGAAAGAGCCGTTTCGTATGCTGGCGACGACCCTTTGCGCCGACCCCTTTATCGGCCGCATCCTGACGGGGCGTGTCGAGAGCGGCACGCTCAAGGTGGGCGAGACGGTCAAGGCGCTGAGCCGCAAGAGCGAGAAGATCGAACAGTTCCGCGTGACCAAGATCCTCGCCTTCCGCGGCCTCTCGCAGCAGCCGATCGACGAGGCGGTGGCGGGCGATATTGTCACCCTTGCCGGCATGACCAAGGCCACCGTGGCCGATACGATCTGTGATCTCTCGGTCGATGTGGCGATCCCGGCCCAACCGATCGACCCGCCGACCATCTCGGTCACCTTCGGCATCAACGACAGCCCGCTCGCGGGCCGTGACGGCAAGAAGGTCCAGAGCCGCGTGATCCGCGAGCGGCTGATGAAAGAGGCCGAGACCAACGTGGCGATCAAGGTGACCGACACGCCGGGCGGCGAGGCCTTCGAGGTTGCCGGACGCGGGGAATTGCAGATGGGCGTTCTGATCGAGAACATGCGCCGCGAGGGGTTCGAGTTGTCGATTTCCCGCCCGCAGGTTCTGTTCAAAGACGAAGACGGCGTGCGGATGGAGCCGGTTGAGGAAGTCACCATCGACGTGGACGATGAATACACCGGCGCCGTGGTCGAAAAGCTGACCGGCCCGCGCAAGGGCGATCTGGCCGAGATGAAACCGGCCGGCGCCGGCAAGACGCGGATCATTGCCCATGTGCCGTCGCGCGGCCTGATCGGGTATCAGGGCGAGTTTCTGACCGACACGCGCGGCTCGGGCGTTTTGAACCGTATCTTTCACGGCTGGACCCCGCACAAGGGGCCGATCCAAGGGCGACGTCAGGGCGTTCTGATCTCGATCGAGAACGGCACCGCGGTGGCCTATGCGCTCTGGAACCTCGAAGAGCGTGGCAAGATGTTCGTTGTGCCGCAGGATCCGGTCTATGAGGGCATGATCATCGGCGAGCACAGCCGCGACAATGATCTCGAGGTGAACCCGCTCAAGGGCAAGAAGCTCACCAACGTGCGCGCTTCGGGCACCGACGAAGCGGTGCGTCTGACGCCGCCGGTGGTGATGAGCCTCGAGCAGGCGATTGCCTATATTGACGATGACGAGCTTGTCGAGGTGACGCCCAATGCGATCCGTCTGCGCAAGCGCTATCTCGATCCGCACGAGCGCAAGCGCCAGTCGCGCAGCGCGTGAAGCGGGGGGCTCTGCCCCCGCCCTTCGGGCTCCCCCGGAGTATTTCAGGCCAAAAGAAAAGCCGCCCTGTGATGGGGCGGCTCTTTTGTTCTTGGCGCTGGGAAGGGTCTATTCGGCCTCTTCGAGGATCATCAGGTCGCGTTCGGAGGCGCCTTTGGCGTAGCTCAGGGCTTCCTGATAGGCGTCGGAGTAGTAGCAGTCGTGCGCGGCTTGCAGCGAGGGGAAGCGGGCCACCACGTTGCGGGGGCGGTCGTTGCCTTCGAGTTGCTCGTAGCGGCCGCCACGGGCGAGGAAGACCCCGCCATGGGCGGCGATGGCATGGGTGGCGCGCTTGGCGTATTCGCCGTAGCGGGCTTCGTCGGTGACTTTGACGTGGGCGATCCAGAGGGCTTTGGGCATCTGTTATTTGCCTTCCATGACGGCTTTGGCGGCGGCGATGGCGGCCTCGAATTCGGCCAAGCTCGGGGCGCCGCCCTGGGCGAGATCGGGGCGGCCGCCGCCGCCTTTGCCGCCGAGGGAGGCGGTGACGGCGCGCAGGACGTCGACGGCGCTGATCTTGCCAGAGGCGGCAGAGCCCGCGCCGACGGCTATGGCCGCTTTGCCCTCGCCTTCGGCGGCGAGGATCATGATTCCGGTATTTCCGGCGGCTTTCATCTCGTCGATCATCGGCGGCAGGTCTTTGCCGCTGACGCCCGAGAGGATCTGGGTGGTGAGCGTAATGCCGTTCACCGTGACGCTTGCCGCCTCGGCCTTGCCGCCGC
>JAHEBR010000071.1 GCA_024642185.1 Marivivens sp.
ACCGATGAGGTTATTGAACTGGCCACCGCCAAGGGGTGCCGCCTGAACAGCAAGGGGCGGCTGATCTTTCCGCGGGCTCTGGTCGAAGACCTGTTGGCAGGCGCCGCGCGGGAATACACGATCCACAGCCGCGATCCGGCGCATGACGATGTGGTGGTGGGTGGCAATAAGGTGAACTATTGCACCTCGGGCGAAGCGGTCTCGATGCTCGACTATCAGACCCGCACCTATCGCCCCTCGACCCTGCGTGATCTTTACGACACCGCCCGCGTGGTCGACGCCTTGCCGAATATCCACCAGTTCGGGCAAACCGTGGTGCCCACCGAGATCGAAGACCTCTTCGAGCACGATATCAACGTGGTCTACGCGGTCCTTTCGGGGACGACGAAGCCCGTCGAACACACGTTCAACACGGTCAAATCCATCCCCGCCGCGATGGAGCTTTATGCGATGGTCGCGGGCTCGGAAGAGGCCTTCCGCGAGCGGCCTTTTGCGAGCTTTGGTGGCTGCCCGATCGTCTCTCCCCTGCGTTTTGCGCAGGAGAACCTCGACGTTCTGGTGGAAACCAGCCGCCGGGGCCTGATCAACGATATCGCCATCGCGCCGCAATCGGGGGCCACGGCGCCGTCGTTCCTTGCGGGATCGCTGGTGCAGGTGACGGCCGAAGCGCTCGCCTGCCTTGCGGTCGTCAATATGGTGCGGCCCGGTTGCCCGATGTCCTTCGCCGCTTGGCCCTTTGCGGTCGACCTTCGCACCGGCTCCTTTGCGGGCGGCTCGGCCGAGGTTGCGGTGTCGATGGCCGCGATTGCCCAGATCGGCCGGTTCTATGATTTGCCGACGACCGTCGCCGCCTCGATGTCGGACGCCAAGATGCCCGACGCGCAGATGGGCTATGAGAAGGGGATCGCCTCGGTCGTGGCAGGGCTTGCGGGGGCGAACCGCATCCTTGAATCGGCGGGCATGATGGCGAGCCTCATGGGCTGTTCCATCGAAGCGCTCATCATCGACAACGATATGCTCGGCATGGCGCAGCGGGTGGTGCGGGGGATCGAGGTTACCGACGAGACCCTGAGTGTCGAGACGATCAAGGCGGCGGTGATGGGCGAGGGGCACTATCTTGGCGCGGCCGATACGCTGCGCTCGATGGAGACGGAATACGTCTATCCCGAAACCGCCGATCGCGCCTCGGTGCAGGTCTGGAAGGCGGAAGGATCGACGACGATGGACGAGCGGGCGCACGCAAGGGCGGGCGAGCTTTTGGCCAACCACTACGTCCGCGCCATTCCGCCCGAGATTGACGCCCGCATCCGCAAGCGTTTTCCGATCCTCCTGCCGGAAGCGGCGATGCGGCCCAAACCCTAGGCGGGTTTGACGGCGCGCAGGTGGGTCGGGCAGTGTTCGCCCGCGTCGAGAACGGGGATCATCCGTTCCCAGATGCCGCAGTTCTCGGCCACGAAATCCGCGCCCACAACCTTGGCCGCCGCCTCGCCAACCGGCCCGCGCAGGCGGTCAAGCTCGGTGCGGGCAACCTCGCGATACCATGCGTTGCGGCTTGTGGTCTTGGCCTCCTGAAAGCCGGCGGCCTCCATCGCCGCCCGATAGCGCGAGGGCGAGGCCATGCCGAAATCGAGCCCTTCGGATTTGATATACTCGGCCATCTGCGCGCTGGGCTCGCCATCATGCCCGATCAGCCAGTCCGAGGCGATAAACCGCCCGCCCGGTTTCAGCACCCGGAACACCTCGCGCATCAGCGCGTGTTTGTCGGGGATGTGAACGATCGAGTCCTTCGAGAAGACCACATCGAATGTCTCGGGCGGAAAGGGAAGTGGGCCGGGGGCGACTTTGACAAGGCCGACCTTGTCTTCGATCCCCGCTTTGGCGACAAGACCGCGCGCGTGGTTGAGCACCGTATCCTCAACATCGATACCCGTCACATAGCCCACGCCATGCGTCGTTGCGAGGGCGACCTCGATGCCACCGGCGCCGCAGCCGATATCGAGAACCGAGCAGCCGGTAAGTTCATCGTCGCCGACAAGACGCGCCACTTCATCCGGCCCGCCGGGGGACAGATAGCCCTCGCCCCAGATCGCCTCGAGCATTCCGATCATCTTATCGTGGTAGAGTTCTCCGTCGGTGCTGGCTCCCATCGTCTTCCCCTGTCACTGGCAATTCTTCTTGTGAGTTCCGACAAGAGATTAGGGGAAATTTCCCGCAGGTCTACGTCTGATAAGCATAGTGCGGCGGGGTTAGCCGATAGGGCCTATCGGTTGGCCCGATGGGCTGTCGGGGATAGAACAAAATTCCCGTATAATTTTGATCAAATTGTGCAGTTTTGCTTTGCGGTTCGATATTTGCCCGATAGTCTTTCGAAGATGGAGTAGGGTTTCGAATCCTGCGGGGGGATTATCGTGTCCATTGACGCACAGAACGAAGGACGCAAAGGGCTCTTACTTGTCAGCCCGACATTTGCCTATGCTATCCTGCTGCTCGCGGCGCCGCTTATCCTCGTCATTTTGTTCAGCTTCTGGACGCAAGACTACCTCGATCTCGACACCACTCCGACGCTGGCCAACTACAAAGAGGCTTGGACCGCTCCGCTTTATCGTGAGCTGATGCTGCGCTCGCTGAGGATTTCGGTGCTTGTGACGACGGTGACGGTCCTCTCTGCTTTCCCCGTGGCCTATTATGTGTCGTTTCGCGTCAAAGAGCGTAAGGCGCTGTGGCTGTTCCTGATCACCGCGCCATTCTGGACGAGCTATCTTCTGCGCGTGTTCTTGTGGAAGGTGATCCTTGGCTACAACGGCGTTTTCAATTCGGCCCTCCTTTGGGCCGGGATCATCGACGAGCCGCTGCAGTTCATCCTCTACAATGTGAATGCGGTCGTCATCACGCTGGCCCACGCCTGGGCGCCTTTTGCAATCCTGCCGATCTTTGTCGCGCTAGAGAAGATCGACCGCTCACTTCTTGAGGCCGCCGAGGATCTTGGTGATGGCCCGGTGCGGCGCTTCTTCCGTATCACGCTGCCGCTGGCGATCCCCGGCGTGATGGCGGCGACCCTGATTGTCCTCATCCCGACCGTTGGTGATTTCATTACACCCAGACTCGTCGGCGGCACCGAAGGCCTGATGATTTCCAATATGATCCAGGTGCAATTCGGAAAGGCCAACAACGCCCCGCTTGGCGCGGCGCTGGCGGTGTCGTCGATGTTCATTGTCGGTGGCCTGAGCCTTCTTATCTTTCTGGCAAGCCGCCGTGTCGGCCGAGTGGCGGAGGACTAAGCAATGGCAAAGAGATTCAAAAAGCTGAGCTGGCTGCAAGCCTACGCCTCGGTTTATATGGTGTTTCTCTATGCGCCCGTCGTGCTTTTGCCGATTTTCGCTTTCAACGATTCTACTGTCATTGCCTTCCCGCTCTCGGGCTTCACGACAGATTGGTTCGCCTCGCTCAGGGACAATTCGGCGCTCAAGTCTGCGGTCTCCAATAGTCTGATTGTCGCCATCACCGCTGCGATGATCTCAACCATTTTGGGCGCTTTCGCTGCGCGAGCCGGTGTGCGCTATCGCTTTCCGGCCAAGCGCGGGATCATGGGGCTTATCCTTTTGCCGCTTGTTCTTCCCGAGATCATCATTGCCGTGGCGCTGCTTGTCATGCTGATGCGACTGGGCCTCAGTCTGTCGCTCTGGACAGTGATCGTGGGTCACGTTCTCGTTTGCGTGCCCTTTTCGATGGCTGTCTTGAATTCGGCTTTCAGCGGCCTTGATCAAAGCCTTGAAGAGGCGTCGTTCGATCTTGGCGAGACCGCGTGGGGGACCTTTAGGCGGGTCACATTTCCCCTGATCCTTCCGGGGGTGATTTCGAGCCTTCTGATCACCTTCACGATCTCGCTTGATGAATTCATCATCGCGTTCTTCCTGACCGGCACCGATGTTACCCTACCGGTGTATATCTGGAGCCAGCTGCGCTTCCCCGCCAAGTTGCCCGGGGTCATGGCGCTGGGCACGCTTCTTTTGCTTCTGACTATCTCGCTTCTTGTCATCGCTGAATTCTTCCGTCGACGGACCGCTCAACGCCGCGGCCTCGATGCCTCTACAACCGAAGGGCTGATCTGATTATGACCGCCGCAAACGCCGACAAACCGATCATCACGCTCGACAATGTGACCCGCAGCTTTGGTGCGGTTCAGGCGCTGAGAGGCGTCAGCGCCGAGATCCGCGAGGGCGAGTTCTTCTCGCTCCTGGGGCCTTCGGGCTGTGGCAAGACCACGCTTCTGCGGATGATCGCCGGTTTCGACGAGCCGACCACCGGCACCATTACCCTCGACGGCAAGCCTATGGCCGGGATCGCCGCCAATCATCGCCCGACCAACATGGTGTTCCAGAGCTACGCCATCTTCCCGCATCTGTCGGTGGGCGACAACGTGGGCTATGGCCTCAAGAAAAAGCGCCTGCCCAAGGCCGAATACGACCGCGAGGTGGAAGAGGCGCTGGAGATGGTCTCTTTGGGCGGCTATGGCCCGCGCGCGGCCCACACACTTTCCGGCGGCCAACGCCAGCGTGTTGCGCTCGCCCGAGCGCTGATCATGCGGCCCAAGGTGATCCTTCTCGACGAGCCGCTATCCGCGCTCGACAAGAAACTGCGCGAGCAAATGCAGATCGAGCTGCGCCGCCTGCAACGTTCTGTCGGCATCACCTTCATCCTCGTGACCCATGATCAGGAAGAAGCGCTGATCATGTCGGACCGCATCGCGGTCATGTTCGACGGGCAGATCGCGCAGCTGGATTCGCCCGAGGCGCTCTACCGCAAGCCAAACACACAGCGGGTGGCCTCGTTCATCGGTGTGATGAACTTTCTTGAAGCCAAGGCTTCCGGAGAGAAGGGTGACAAGATCAGCCTTGATATTCAGGCCCTCGGCAAACTCGACATTCCGGCTTCGGCCCTTCCGGCAGGCATGAAGTCTTCCGAGATCACCCGCGTAGGTGTTCGACCCGAGATGATGTCGATCGTCCTTGAGGGGGCGAAGAGCACCGGCCACGAGATCGACGCGGAAATCGCAGAGTCAGAATACTATGGCGACATGACCTATTATCTGGTCAGCTTGCCGGGCAAAGACGAGCCGGTGACCATCTCTATGCGGAACACTGCTGGCCGCGCAGTTCTCGAACCTGGCAGCAAGACCCGCGTGAGCTTTTCGCCTGAATCGATCGTCGTCTTCCGCTAGATCTCCAGCTATCGGAACGACAAAAGCGGGGAGTTTCTCCCCGCTTTTTTGTTGGCCAATGGAAAGGGCCGCCCGGAAAACCGGGCGGCCCCTCACCATTTCAGACCGGATCAGAAGCCGGCTTTGATCTTCTCGAACTCGGCGATCATCATCTCGCGCAGGCGCGGGCTGACCGGAGCCTGCCACAGGGTGCCTTCGCGGAGGGCATCGCTCGATTCAAGGCCAACGGCGGCCAGATCTTCTTCGGCGATATTCGCCATCGCCGCGGCGTTCGAGTGGCCGTAGCCCCAAGCCGATACGATGTATTCCGCCGAAGCCGGCTCGAGCCATGCGTTGACGAAATCATAGAAGAGATCGTCCGAAGCCGGGTGATCGGCCATCTTCACATAGCCGCAGACCCAGCTCGACGAGCCTTCCACCGTGTCGCGCTTCATGGTGATCGGATAGCCCTCGGCGCTCATCGTGGCGAAGGTCTCGTTCCAGGCCCAGGCGAGATAGACCTCGCCCGACTGCATCATCTGCGCCAGCGATGCGCCATCCGTCCAGTAGGCGCGGAGGTTCTGGTGCACCTG
The DNA here is from genome assembly GCA_024642185.1 of Marivivens sp. GTDB lineage: Bacteria > Pseudomonadota > Alphaproteobacteria > Rhodobacterales > Rhodobacteraceae > RFZI01. Next base: position 5,791 of record JAHEBR010000071.1, read on the forward strand.
ACGCAGGAAGTCGGAAGCCGCGGCAAACTGTTCGTCGGTGGCCTGCGTCCAGTCCTTCACGCCGATGGCGAGGAAGGCGAGGGCATAGGCATCGTCGAGGTTGTCGGGGATCGACACGCGGCCGGCGTGCTTGGGATCGGCGAAGGATTGCAGGGTCGCTGCGTCTTCTTCCGAGAGAAGCTCGGTGTTATAGGTCACCGCCGTGTTGCCCCAATCCATCGGGATGAAGTAGGGCTTGCCGTCTTTCCAATAGGCGTCGATATCGCGGAAGCCCGGCTCGAGGTTGGCCCACTCGGGGATGCGCGAGGGATCGACCGGCTCGAGAAGGCCCGCTTCCATCCACTTCGGAACCGACTGCGAGCAGGGGTGGCCGGCATCGACCTTGAAGCCCGCGCGCATCTTCTGGAACGCCTCTTCCTCGTCGGTGAAGAACGAGAATGACGGGTCGGAGCCGTGGGCATCGACATAGGATTGATAAAAGCCCGGATCGTCATAGCCGGCCCAGTCGAATACGACGAGATCGGAGCCGTCTGCATTGGCCATGCCCGCAATCGCGGTGCCGAGCAGAAGGGTTGTTGCAAGTTTGAGTTTCATGAAAAGTCTCCCTGTTATTATTGGTTTCCCAAGCCGACCCGGCGTCAAAAGCCGGTCCGGTAGAGTTCAAGCTAACTGGTGCCCAAGTTGAACATTTTTTGATCGAATTTCCTAGAAAATATGTGCGTTTACCGGCCGAAATGCGCGATTTTGCGCTGCTTTCCGGCGCCATGATGCGAAGATGGGCGCTGTCGAGGGCGGATGCCTCGGGCGGCCCTTTCAGGCGGCGGGGATCCGCAGCCTTTCAAGTTCCGGCCAGTCGGTCGCCGGGATCACGCTTGCGGGCAGGCGAACATCCTTGGTCCAGCCGAAGATGCAGAGATACGGCACCGGCCCGACCTTGGTCATGTGAGGCGTGTTGGGCGGATTCCAGACTGGATGGTGGGCGGGTTTGATACTGAGAGGATCGTCCGGGCCAAAGCGCCAGCCGTGCGGCCCGGTCAACGGAGCATAGAGCTCGGGCGCGGGGTGATGGTGGTCGCGGTAGAGGATATCGGGGCCGATGAGGAAAAGGCCGAGGTCATAGTCTTCGGCAAAGATCGCGGCCGCCGGTCCGACCAGTTCGGCATAGGCATGGCCGGTCAGGAAATCGGCGCCGATCTCGTCGGGGGGGTATTCGCCATAGGTGATCCATTCGAGATCGCCGGTCGAGGCGGCGATGGCGGCGGCGAGTTCTGGATGCGTGGTCTCAAGCGCGGCTAGCGCCGTGGCGAGATGGGCGGAGACGACGGCGTTTGTCGTGCCGTGCGGGCTTGCAAGCGGCTCGGCCTCTGCGGCGAGGGCGGGGGCAAGGCCCGCGCGGACTTCGGCGATACCGGGGCCGGGGAGGGTGGCAAGGTAGCGGTCGCATTCGGCCAGAAGGACCTTGAGCCGCAGGCCCCGCGCGAGATCGCCGCCGCCGGGTTCGGCGGGAAGGGAGAGCCCTGCCGCCGTCAGCAGCGGGGCGGGGTCTTCATGATCGAGGGGCGAGCAAACCCTATATATTTCAAGCGCTTCCTTGCCGATATCGCCCGCCTCGAACAGGGTCATCGCGGCGGCATAGCGCCGCCGACCCGATCCCGAAAGCCCGAGAGGCGTGAAGAGTATTTGTCGGGCAAGGATCAAACCGGCAGGCTCGCGCGTCATCGCGGTTTGCCGTCCAAGAGCCGGGAATTCTCGGCCGCGACCGATCCTTCGGGCGGCGCTTCTTCCAGCGTCATCACCGGCAAAACCTCGCGCAGCCCGTCGTGGTGGCAGCGCACACCATATTCGAGGTCGGAGAGGTGGAAAGCGTCAAAGGCATCCGACGCCATCGACTCGTTCGACCAGATCGACAGCTGCTGATCTTCTTCCGAGGTCTCGCGGTCGATCCGATAGGCCAGATAACGCGCGATCCGCATCCGGCGGGTCTCGTCGGGGCGGCGATAGATGCGGCCGGTGAGGGCCGTGGTGCCGGTATCGAGCGGGATCTCCTGATAATATTGGATGGATTCCGGCGTGAAGGCGAAGACGGCGTTGGGGAAGAGGCCGTAGTAGGTCCAACTGCTCTTGAGATGTGGCGGCAGCCAGTCCTGCGGCTCGTGGTGCTTGAGGTATTCCTTCACCGACCAGCGCCGCGCGGGCGCATCGCCAAATTCGCCGTGCGAGATATTGAGGCCGCCCGCGAGCTGCAGGTCGCGATAGGTGCGGCCGTAGAGGTCCTGAAGCGCGGGGTGGGCCATGGCGACGTGATAGCCTTCGTTGTCCACATCGCGGACCGATTTCCAATTTACCGGCAGTTCGATCGCGCCATACCAGCCGGAGGCAGGCAGGATTTCATCTGCGCGATAGGCGGCGAAATCGGCATCATATGGGGCGAACAATTCGGCCAGATCGGGCTGGGGCCCCGGTTTGAAGCGGATCAGAAGAAACCCGTGAAATCTTTGTAGTTCAATGGGTTTGAGGCCAAACTTCGCGCGATCCATGTCGTCGTCAAAGCTCTCGGGCCGCGCCGGCCCGCGCAGGCTTCCGTCAAGGTTATAGACCCAGCCGTGAAACGGGCAGACGAGCGCGCCCTTGCAATGCCCCTGCGCCCCGTCGACCACCCGCGCGCCGCGGTGGCGGCAGAGGTTGTGAAAGGCGCGCACGATCCCATCATGCCCCCGCATGATGACCGCCCGCTCGCCCAGAAGATCGAAGGTCAGCCAGTCGCCCGGCGCGGGGATATCGCTCTCATGCCCGACGATCTGCCAGTGGGTGAGGAACAGCTCGTTCCGCTCAAGTTCGAACAGCTCGGGCGAATGATAGGTCCAGCCCGGAAGGCCGCGGCGGTCCCAGCGGTTGGGGATGGGCAGGGTCGGGTAGGGGAGCTTGGTCATCTCAGAGGTCCTTCAGCCTTTCGAGCACCCAGCCGTGGAAGCGGTGGATGTCGAACTCCTGCGGCATCAGCCGGCCCGAGGCAAAGCGAGGCGATTTCATGCCGCGCTGGTTCATCTCGGCGGCTTCGGCGTCTTGCTCCAGCACGATCGTCGCAAAAGCCGCGACCTTGGCCGGATCAAAGCCCTTTTGCGCCATGGTTGCGGGGGGAAATAGCCACTCGGCGGTGAGGCGCGTGGTTTCCGGGCCCGTCGGCACGAGCGAGACGACGCGGGCATAGTCCACATGGGCAACGACAAAGGCCGTGGGATAGATGGTGACGAAATTGGCGGCGGTGTTGCGCTCGGCCTCGGTCAGGTTGGGGAAAGTGGGGCCGCAGGGCTGGCCGTCGAGCGTCCATGTCACGGCGCCTTCCTTGAGTGCGTGGCCGGTCTGGGCTCCGGGGGTCCAGCCGGGGCGCTCGGGCTCGGACATGATGCCTTCGCGGTAGACCGGCACAAGATCGCTAAGCTCGGGATGAATGCCGGGGCAGTGCAGGCATTCGTTGTAGTTCTCCCAAAAGACTTTCCAGTTGCAGGCAAGTTCCCGCTCCACGCGGTGGCCGGTGACGAGATCGGCCATCGGCCAGTTGTCATAGGCGGCAAGGCCAAGGTCGGGCGCAAACGGCACAGGGTTTTCAGAGATGTTCAGGAAAATGAAGCCGTTCCAAAGGGTTACGGCGACCGGAAAGAGGCCGTTTTCGGCTTTGACGAAATCTTCGGTTGGGGTCGCGTGTGCGGTCGAAAGGAGCCGCC
>JAHEBR010000303.1 GCA_024642185.1 Marivivens sp.
AGGTTGACCCCGACTTCGACAGCCACCTCGGCGAGGCGTTCGAGCTTGATCGGATCAATGGCGGATTTGGTCATTGGAGACTCTCTTTTGTGGAGGACTGACCGGTTATGTATCCGCCGCCGCCCTCTCCGCAACCGTGAGCGCGAAAAAAAACGCCGGGCACAAGGCCCGGCGAGTCCAACAGGGAGGTATGAAGATGATGAGCGTTTCAGCATCATCCGCTTCGAGAGGTGAGATAGGGTGCAGTTGCTGACCAAACAAGAGGCAAATTGTTGCAGTGCAGCATAGCCGCTATGCGCCTCGCGCATAACTAAGACCCGGACTATCCCGTCTCGGTCATTTCTTTCATCTTCCGGCGATGGGCGAAAATCTCTTCCTGAACGAAATCCCGGAAAGCGGCCACCCGCTTCGATTGACGGAGTTCTTCGGGGTAGGCGAGGAAAACGGGCACTTCTCCGGACTCCACTTCGGGCAGAACGCGCACGAGATCGGGGAAGTCCTCTGTCACGTAATCGGGCAAGACGCCGACGCCGAGATTGGCCAGCACCGCCTGCAAAGCGCCGAAATAGTTGTTCACCGTCAGGAGGCTGGGAACATCATAGGTCAGAAGATGTTGAACCAGCGTTGCACCTGCAGCCACCTGAAATGAATTGGGGCTCTGACAGATCAGCCTATGATGCGCGATGTCTTCCATCGTTTCGATTGGCGGGCGCCCTTTGAGATAGGTCTCTGTCGCATAAAGGCGCATCCGAACACCCATCAGGCGCTTGCGGATCAGATCTGCCTGGCTCGGCTCTTTCATCCGGATCGCCACATCGGCCTCGCGCATCGGCAGATCAAGCACACGCTCTTCGAGCATCAGGTCGATCTTCAGCTCGGGGTATTTCTCGTAGAGCTTGGGCAGGCGCGGCGCGAGCCAGAGGGTTCCGAAGCCGGTGGTCGTGGTGACCTTGAGTTCGCCAAAGACCTCTTCCTCGCTGTCGCGGATGCGGGCGGCGGCGGCCTCGAGGCGTTTGTTCATCGAGCGCGTGGCGTCGAACAAAAGCTCTCCCTGTTCGGTGAGAATCAGGCCGCGCGCATGGCGGTGAAACAGGGTGGTGTTGAGCGACTCTTCCAGCGCCCGGATCTGCCGCGACACGGCCGATTGCGACAGGTGCAGCGTGTCGCCCGCATGGGTGAGGCTTCCGGCATCCGCGACCGCGTGAAAGATTCTTAGCTTGTCCCAATCCATGGCTGACCTTTGACTGCTCTTATTCTGCGCTAGGGGATCGATCCTTACACGCGCCACTATGCGACAGACAATATAGGCTGTCAGGTATTTATTGCTTTGTAGGTCAGATATTATGACCTATAATGGCGGCAGCTTTGGGAGGAGTGTTCATCATGGGCCACCGCGCTGTCAGCCTGCACGACCGGTATGATCTGGGGCAGGAGGCCGTTCTTCTCAATGGCACGCAGGCGCTTGTGCGCCTCATGCTCATGCAGAAAGCGCGGGATCGGGCGGCGGGGCTGAATACGGCGGGCTATGTCACCGGCTATCGCGGCTCGCCGCTCGGCGCGGTCGACCAGCAGATGCAGAAGGCCGAGGCCGATCTCAAAGCCGCCGATGTCCGGTTTGAAGCGGGCCTCAACGAAGATCTGGCCGCCACCGCGCTTTGGGGCACCCAGCAGGCCGAGCTGCGCGGCGAGGGCAGGTTCGATGGCGTCTTCGGCCTTTGGTATGGCAAAGGCCCGGGCGTAGACCGCTCGGGCGATGTGATGCGCCACGCCAATATGGCGGGCAGCTCGCGCCATGGCGGCGTGATCATGGCGATGGGCGATGACCACACCGGCGAAAGCTCGACCGTCTGCCATCAGTCCGACTGGGCGATGGTTGATGCCTATATGCCTGTCTTGTCGCCCGCTGGCGTTCAGGAAATCCTCGATTACGGCCTCTACGGCTTTGCCCTGTCACGGTTTTCCGGCCTCTGGGTCGGCCTCAAGACGATGAAGGATACGGTCGAAGTTACCTCGGTTGTTGACGGGCGCCCCGACCGGATGACATTCGTTACCCCCGATTTCCCGATGCCCGAAGGCGGCCTCAATATCCGCCTCAACGATCACTGGATCACCCAAGAGGCGCGGATGATCGACCACAAACGCTTTGCCGCCGAGGCGTTTTCCCGCGCCAACCGGCTCGACAAGCGCGTCTGGGGCAAGCCCGGTGCCAAGATCGGCTTTGTGGCGGCGGGCAAGAACTGGCTCGACCTCACGCACGCCTTGGCGCTTTTGGGGATCGACGAGGCCCGCGCCGAAGCATTGGGGATCACCACCTACAAGATCGGCCAAACCTTCCCGCTGGATATGACGAGCTTTCACGACTGGGCCGAGGGGCTCGATCTGATCGTCTGCGTCGAGGAAAAGCGCAAGCTGATCGAGGTTCAGATCAAGGAAGCGATCTTTGACGACCGTCAGGGCCGCCGCGTCTATGGCTGGTATAAGAGCGGCGCGGGCGGGATGCACGAGGAAGAGCTTTTCCCGACCCGCATGGCGATCGACCCGATGCTGGTGGCCGAAAAGGTGGGCGATATCCTGATCG
>JAHEBR010000304.1 GCA_024642185.1 Marivivens sp.
AACAGCGCGTGCCTTGGCGATGGGAATGCCGAACTTGTTCTCGGATTTGCCGGTGGCGATCTTGGCATGGGTCTTGGCGTCGACGTCGGGGTTCACCCGCACCGCGATCGGGGCCAAAACACCCAATGACGACGCAACAGCGCTCAGCGCTTCCATCTCGGGTTCGCTCTCGACGTTGAACTGGCGAATGCCGCCTTCCAGCGCGATCCGCATTTCCTCGCGCGTCTTGGCGACGCCGGAAAAGACGATCCGCTCGCCCGGAACCCCCGCCGCCTTGGCGCGCAGGTATTCTCCGACCGAGACAACGTCGATCCCCGCCCCCGCCTGCCCCAAGACGCGCAGCACCGCGACGTTGGAGAGCGACTTCATCGCAAAGCAGACAAGATGCGGCATATCGCCAAGCGCCTGATCGAACAGCCCGAAATGGCGCAGGAGCGTGGCGGTCGAATAGATATAGACCGGCGTCCCGACAGCGGCCGTGATCTCGGCTACGGGGACGTCTTCGGCAAAAAGCTGACCGTTGCGATAGAGAAAGTGGTCCATGCGCGCCTCTGAGGAATCTTCCGCAGCGTCATAGCAGATTACGGGCCAAGCCCAAGGGCCGATCAGGCGATGGGGCGCGTGCGGAGGAAAAGGAACAGTGGCAAACCGCAGCTCACGCCAATGAGAAAGGTCGCCGGAATGGCGAGAAGCGCGATCCAGTTCTTGCGCACCCAAGTCTCGACGACGATCCAGAGCGTCAGGGCAATCGCCGCGATAAAGAGATCAAGAACCAGCCCCGCAGTCGCGTAATTCGCGTGCCACGCCTCGAGCATCCCGCCGAGGCCTCCGCCGTTTTCGTTCAGCCAGCGGGAATAATACACCATCGGATGCACCGCACCCCAAATCGCCAGCGCGAGATAGGCGAGGCGCAGGGGCGGCATCAGTTGGCGTCCTGCGCCGCGAGGTTGGCGGTGGGCTTCAAGGGCGGTCCATCGGCGCCGCAGGCGGCCAAGAGGACGACGAGAAGCAGCGCCACTCTCATTTCAGCGCCTCTTTCCAGCGGGCAATCTGTTCGCGCACCCGAACCGGCGCGGTGCCGCCATAACTCATGCGCGAGGCGACCGAGTTCTCAACACCCAGAACATCGAACACATCGCCACGGATGCCTTCGTGGATAGCCTGCATATCGGCAAGCGTCAGGTCCGGCAGGTCGCACCCCTTGCCCTCGGCCACCGCAACAAGCGATCCGGTCACATGATGCGCGTCGCGGAACGGCAGATTAAGCTCGCGCACCAGCCAGTCGGCCAGATCGGTCGCGGTCGAAAAGCCGGACGAGGCCGCCGCCTTGAGATTGGGGCGATTGGCGGTCATGTCGCTGACCATTCCGGTCATCGCCGCAAGCGCCAGCATCAGGCTATCGGCGGCGTCAAAGACCTGCTCTTTGTCTTCCTGCATATCCTTCGAATAGGTCAGCGGCAGGCCCTTCATCACGGTCATCAGCGCCACATTGGCCCCGAAGATCCGGCCGATCTTGGCGCGGATCAGCTCGGCCGCATCGGGGTTGCGCTTTTGCGGCATGATCGACGAGCCGGTCGACCAGCGGTCCGACATGGCGACGAAACGGAACTGGGCCGAGGACCAGATCACCAGCTCTTCGGCAAAGCGGCTGAGGTGCATCGCACAGATCGACGAGGCGGCAAGGAATTCGAGCGCGAAATCGCGGTCGGACACCGAATCGAGGCTGTTGGCGGTCGGCCGGTCAAAGCCCAGCGCCTTGGCCGTAAAGTGGCGGTCGATCGGAAACGACGTTCCGGCAAGTGCTGCGGCGCCAAGGGGAGATTCGTTCATCCGGCGGCGGGCATCGGCAAAGCGGCTCCTGTCGCGGGCGAACATCTCGACATAGGCGAGCATATGGTGGCCCCAAGTCACCGGCTGGGCCGTTTGCAGATGGGTAAAGCCCGGCATGACCCAATCGGCCCCGGCCTCGGCCTGTGCCACAAGCGCCTGCATCAGCGCGGCAAGTGCCGCATCAGCGGCATCGCACTGATCCCGCACCCAAAGGCGGAAATCGACAGCCACCTGATCGTTGCGGCTGCGGGCGGTGTGCAAACGGCCCGCAGGCGCGCCAATCAGATCCTTCAGTCGCGCCTCGACGTTCATATGAATATCTTCGAGCGCGGTCGAAAATTCGAACTTTCCGCCCTCGATTTCTGACAAAATGGTGAGGAGCCCTTCCCGAATGGCCTCGGCATCCTTATCCGTAACAATGCCTTGTGCGGCAAGCATCGCCGCATGGGCCCGCGAGCCGGCGATGTCTTGCGCGGCGAGTCGCTTGTCGAACCCGATCGAGGCGTTGATCGCTTCCATGATCGCGTCCGGTCCGGAAGCGAACCGCCCGCCCCACATCTGGTTCGAGGTCTTGGTCATGTCGGAGGTCCTATGCGGATAGTGAAGTCAGCGGTTCTTTATACGGCGCTTGCCCTCGTTGCAAACGTGGCGATTGCGGGGTCGGCGCTTGAGGAGCTGCGCGAAGGCGACATGACGAAGCTTGCGGTTCATGCAGAGCCGGT
>JAHEBR010000305.1 GCA_024642185.1 Marivivens sp.
GCATCTGGGCGTGAAGCCCGAGATCGAGGCCTTTGACACGGGCCACCTCTGGTATGCCAAGCAGCTTGTCGAGGACGGTGTCCTGCACGGTCCGGCGCTTGTGCAGCTCTGCATGGGCGTTCCGTGGGGTGCTCCCGACGATCTCAACACCTTCATGGCGATGGTCAACAATGTGCCGCAGGACTGGACCTTCTCGGCCTTCGCCTTGGGCCGCAACCAGATGGCCTATGCGGCGGCGGCGGTCCTTGCGGGCGGCAACGTGCGCGTGGGCCTTGAGGACAACCTCTGGCTTGGCAAAGGGCAGCTGGCGACCAACGCCCAGCTTGTCGAGCGGGCGGCCAACATCATCGAGAACATGGGCGCGCGGGTCATCGGGCCGGAAGAGGTCCGCCAAAAGCTTGGCCTGACCAAGCGCGCACCGGCCGCGCGCGGCTGATCGGCGCAAGAATGATCCGGCGGGGCCGCCGCAGCGTAGACCTTTTCGAACGGGCTGTCGGTGTGACAGCTCCGGTTACGAGAGAGGTATTCCGCGATGCGTCTGGTTCTGCTGGCTTTCCTGATTGCAATCCTGTCGCCTTTGCAGGCGCAGGCTGCCTACCGCGACAAGACGGTTCCGATGCAGACCGTCTCGGGGTTCGATCTAGATCGCTATCTCGGGCTTTGGTACGAGATTGCCCGCTATCCCTTCAGCTTCGAGAACGGCTGTGCCGGGGTGACGGCAGAATATTCGATGAAGCCCGACGGCAAGGTGCAGGTGGTCAACTCCTGCCGCGAAGGGGCGGTCGACGGGCCGCTTCGGGTCTCGGAAGGCACGGCGACTGTGGCGGGCGATGGCAAGCTCGAGGTGGGCTTTGTCTCCTTCCTGCCCTTCATCACGGGCGACTATTGGGTGATGTATCTCGAGCCGGACTATTCGATGGCCGTGGTCGGGGCGCCGAACGGCAAGACGGGCTGGATCCTGTCGCGCACGAAGCAGATCTCGCAGGCGAAATTCGACCGGGCGACCGCGGCTTTGGTCGCCAATGGCTACGATCTGAGCGCGCTCGAGATCGTCGCCCAGTAACCCCTGAGCGCGCGGCATGAGGCTGCGCGGGATCCTCCTTTTGGTGGCCTTGGGGCTGGCGGGATGCGTCCCTGCCAGCTCTTTCCGCGATCAGGACAGGGTCATTTCGTCGAAAGCCGTTCTCGATCTTCCGCGCCTGAGCGGCGACTGGTCGGTTGTCGGCTATTTCCCCACATCCTTCGAGGCCGGCTGCGAGGCGATCGACCTCGTGATCGCGCTCGGATCTCTGGACCGGACGTGCCAGACCACGGGCGACGCCTCTCGCCACGACCGATCCCCGCTTCGCGCAATCGACGTGGGGCGTTTCGACACCACGATCGACGGCGTCGGCCCGACCGCGCTTTGGGTGCTGTGGGTCGACGAGGGCTATCGGACGGCGGTGATCGGCGAGCCGCAGGGCCGGTTTGCATGGATCCTCAATCGCGACCCCACGATCCCGACGGATCGCTGGATCGCGGCGCAACGCATTCTTGATTTCAACGGATACGATCCGGCGGCGCTGGTGCGCCTCGGGCACTGAAGGAGACGACCATGACCAAGACAGCAGCAATTATCGGCGGTGGGGTGATCGGCGGCGGATGGGCCGCGCGGTTCATGCTCATGGGGTGGGATGTTCGGGTCTTCGATCCCGATCCCGAGGCCGGGCGCAAGATCGGCGAGGTTCTTGCCAATGCCCGCCGCTCGCTGCCGGGCCTGTCGGATGTGGCGTTGCCGGACGAGGGTAAGCTGACGTTCCACGAGACCATCGGCGAGACCGTCGAGGGCGCGAGCTGGATTCAGGAAAGTGTGCCCGAGCGGCTTGATATCAAGCACAAGGTCTATCAGTCGATCCAGCAGGCCTGCGCCACGGATGCGATCATCGGCTCCTCGACCTCGGGCTTCAAACCTTCCGAATTGCAGGAAAACGCTGCGCGGCCCGAGCAGATCGTGGTGACGCACCCGTTCAACCCGGTCTACCTTTTGCCGCTGATCGAGTTGGTGCCTTCGCAGGCCAACCCCGCGAGCGTGGTTGCCGCGGCCAAGGATATCCTGACCTCGATCGGCTGCTATCCCCTCCACGTCCGCAAAGAGATCGACGCCCATATCGCCGACCGCTTCCTCGAAGCCGTCTGGCGCGAGGCGCTGTGGCTCATCAAGGATGGCATCGCCACGACCGAAGAGATCGACAACGCGATCCGCTATGGCTTTGGGATGCGCTGGGCGCAGATGGGCCTCTTCGAGACCTACCGCATCGCCGGCGGCGAAGCGGGGATGCGCCATTTCATCGCCCAGTTCGGCCCCTGCCTGTCGTGGCCCTGGACCAAGCTGATGGATGTGCCGGAGCTGACCGACGATCTGATCAACGCGGTCGCGGGCCAGTCGGACGAACAATCCGGTGCCTATTCGATCCGCGAGCTCGAGAGGATCCGCGACAACAACCTTGTGACGATCATGCGGGGCCTCAAGGCGCAGAACTGGGGCTCGGGCAAGCTCCTCAATGCC
>JAHEBR010000306.1 GCA_024642185.1 Marivivens sp.
CATCACCGGATCATAGAGCGCGCCGAACACTGGCTGGCCTTTGTGACAGACCGCGAGGATCACCCCGAAAGTGGCAAGGCCCTTGGCGAAGTTCCATGTTCCGTCGACGGGATCGACAATCACGGCCCATTCGGCCTCGGCCATCCGCTGGCGGGCGGCGGGATCGGCGGCGACGCCCTCTTCGCCCAGCACCACAGCCTCGGGCCATTCGGGCGCGACCATCGCCGTGATCAGCGCCTCGGCCTCGGTATCGGCCAGCGTTACAAGATCGGCGGGGCCGCTTTTCTGGCTGACGTCCCCCTCGGCCAGATTGCGAAAGCGCGGCAAGATCGCCTTGCGCGCAGCCTCGCGCACCGCCTCAAGCAAAAGGGACCGGCGCGCCTCTGTCAGCATCACCGGTCCCTCCCTTGTCTTTCGTCCGTCTGGCGCGATCAGGCGCGTTCGGAATATTCCATCGTCTCGGTGTTGACGACGATGCGCTCGCCCGAGCCGACGAAGGGCGGCACCATGACGCGCACGCCGTTGTCGAGGATCGCGGGCTTGAAGCTGTTGGCAGCGGTCTGGCCTTTCACCACCGGCTCGGTCTCGACGATGGTGCAGATAACTTTTTGCGGCAGAGACACGTTAAGCGCCTCTTCACCGTAGTATTCTACTGTGGCGGTCATCCCATCCTGCAGAAAGGGGCGGCGCTCGCCAAGAAGCTCGGCATCAATTTCAGTCTGTTCGAAGGTCTCGCTGTCCATGAACACCAGACGACCGTCGGTTTCGTAAAGAAACTGCTGGTCCTTCTGCTCGAGGCGGACCTGCTCAACACGGTCTTCCGAGCGGAAGCGTTCGTTCAGCTTGCGGCCATCGCGGATGTTTTTCAGCTCGCACTGGGCGAAGGCGCCGCCCTTGCCGGGCTTGACATGGCTGACTTTGACTGCGGCCCACAGGCCACCATCGTGCTCGATGATGTTACCGGGGCGGATTTCGTTACCGTTTATCTTGGGCATAGCTCGTTCTTCGTCAAAATTGTGGCGGTTAGGTTGATGGTCGGGAATTGGGCCCTATATGTCGATGAAGGGGTGACTTGTCACTAGCAGATATGCTACCCAAACAAAATGAGCCATGCACTCAGCGCATAGCTGCCATTCCGAAAGAGGGTCCCCGAATCGGATCAAAATAGGCATATTGCCCCGCACGCCCGAACTACAAGAGCAAAAACAACAAAGGACACATGATGAAGGATTTCGTTGACGGCACCGCGTTCAATAACGAGCAGGGCAACCGCGCGCGCAAACTCTTTGCCGCTGTTGTGCTGGCTGCACTCGATGACGCCATTGCCGACGACAAGAAATACGGCAATGGTCCCGAGCAGATCGCTCGCTGGGCCCGCTCGCGCGATGGCCGTGAAGTTCTGTCCTGTGCCGGGATCGACCCGAACGAGCGCGTTGTGAAGGGCCTGATGGAGTTTGTCTCGAAAGGTGTGCGCACCTCTGTTGCGCTGTCGCGCGAAGAGAGCGAGCGCCGCCACGCTGCCGAACTGGCCGCCGAAGCCGCCTGACATTCCCCGGACAGTCCGGTTTGAGCGGCCCCCTCGCGGGGCCGTTTTTCTTTTGCGCGTCGGGAATAGAGACGGGGCCGCCGCTCTGCCTCTTCCCCTGCCCTGCCCTTGCCCCTAGAACCAAAGCCGGAGGTGGCGATGGCCAAGGCGATCATGATCCAGGGCGCGGGCTCGAACGTCGGCAAATCGCTGATCGTGGCGGGGCTGGCGCGGGCCTATGCGCGGCGGGGGATGAAGGTTGCGCCGTTCAAGCCGCAGAATATGTCGAACAACGCGGCAGTAACCGCCGACGGTGGCGAGATTGGCCGCGCGCAGGCGCTTCAAGCGCGGGCGGCGGGGCTTGAGCCGCTGGTTGATATGAACCCCGTTCTTCTGAAGCCCGAGACCGATATCGGCGCGCAGGTGATCGTGCAGGGGCAGCGGCTGACCACGCTCAAGGCGCGCGATTATGGCAAGCTGAAATCCACGCTCATGCCGAAGGTTCTCGAAAGCTTTCACCGGCTCGCCGAGGGGCGCGATCTGATCGTCGTCGAAGGCGCGGGCAGCCCGGCCGAGGTTAACCTGCGCGCCGGCGACATCGCCAACATGGGTTTTGCCGAGGCGGCGGACGTGCCTGTGATCCTTGTGGGCGATATTGATCGCGGCGGGGTCATGGCGCAGCTCGTCGGCACCCATGCGATCCTGCCCGAGGCCGACCGCGGCCGGATCAAGGGCTTTGCTGTCAACAAATTCCGCGGCGATCCGACGCTCTTCGCTGATGGCATGGACTTCGTCACCGAGCGCACCGGCTGGTCCCCGCTCGGCATCCTGCCGTGGTTCCCGCTGGCGTGGAAGCTCCCTGCCGAAGACGTGATGGATATCGCAAGCCGCCCCGGCGGCCCCCTGAAGATCGCCGTGCCGCGCCTGTCGCGGATCGCCAATTTCGATGACCTCGATCCCCTCTCGGCCGAGCCGGGCGTCACGGTCGAGATCGTCGAGCCGGGGCGGCCCCTGC
>JAHEBR010000307.1 GCA_024642185.1 Marivivens sp.
TTTGTTTCTTCAACGATCCGGTCTTTTCGATCCTGACCCTGCTCGACCACGGCAAGAAGCGGGTGCTCTACATCGACCTCGATGCCCACCACGGCGATGGCGTGGAAGCCGCATTCGCCGATGATCCGCGGGTGATGACGATCTCGATGCACGAGGAAAACCGCTGGCCCTTCACCGGCAAGCTCGGCGATGTAGCGGGGGGCCATGCGCGCAATATTCCGGTGCCGCGCCGGCTCAATGACAGTGAATTCGATCGTCTGATCGACGGGGCGATCATCCCGCTCACCAAGGCTTTCACGCCCGATGCGATGGTCCTGACCTGTGGCGCCGATCCCCTGAAGGGCGATCCGCTCTCGTCGCTTGAATTGTCCAACACCGCCCTGATCGACGGGATCTTGCGCCTCGCCCCGCTGTCGCCCGCGACGGTCATTCTGGGCGGCGGCGGCTATAATCCGTGGACGGTCGCCCGTTTCTGGACCGCACTTTGGGGGCGGCTTGCGGGGTTCGAGATGCCCAAGGCGCTGCCCGCCGCGGCGCGGGAGCTTTTCGAAACATTTGACTGCGATCTTGTCGATGACGACGAGCGGGAAGACCACTGGTTCGAGACATTGCTGGACACCAGAAATGACGGACCGGTGCGGGAAGAGATTGCACAGCTCATCGAAGCTGTGTTGCATTTGGAGAAAGACCTGCAACCGGCCTGAGGCCGGCGGCAACGGGGAGGAGACCGGAGATGGCCGGATGGTATGACGCGCTCGGGGGGATCGAGGCGCTCGAGGATTGCGAGTTCGACGAGGCGCTCGTGGCCCGCATGGAAGCGGCCTCGGCGGCCCGCGCCTTGCCGGTGATGAAGTTCTCGACGCCGACCTTCAAGGAATACGACACCTCGGAAGTGAAAGGTTGCGGCAAGAATTCCTTCCCCGCCTTCTCGATCACCGGCGCGGGCTGTGCGCTCGATTGCGATCACTGTCAGGCCAAGATCCTCGAGCCGATGATCGCGGTGCCCAAGCCCGAGCAGCTCGACCAGAAGGTGCGCGACCTCATCATGCTGCAGGGCCTTCAGGGCTTCCTGCTCTCGGGCGGCTCCAACCGCCGCAACGAGATCCGCTACGAGCGCTACTATCCGGTGATCGAAGGCCTCAAGCGCGATTTCCCCGATCTCAAGATCGCCATCCACACCGCGCTCACCGACGAGGCCGGCGCCAAGCGAATGGAATCGGCCGGCGTCGATACCGCGATGATGGACGTGATCGGCTCGGATCAGACGATCAAGCAGGTCTATCACCTTGACCGCCCCGTCGAGGATTTCGAGGCCACCCTCGCCGCCCTGACCGCGACCAAGATGGAGGTGTCTCCGCATATCGTCGTGGGCCTGCACTATGGCGAGATCCTTGGCGAGGCCCGCGCGCTCGATATCGTCGCCCGCTATCCGGTCAAGGCGCTGGTCCTTGTGGTCATCATGCCCTTCTACGCCAAGCCCGGCACATTCAAGACCCCCTCGACCCGCGATGTGGGCGAGATATTCCTCACCGCCCGCGAGAGGATGGGCGACCGGCAAGTTCTTCTGGGCTGCGCCCGCCCCGCCGGGATGCACAAGCAGGTGACCGATGCCTATGCCGTGATGGCGGGCCTCGATGGCATCGCCTTCCCCGCCGAAGGCGCGGTGCAGGTGGCGCAGGCCACGGGCCGCCAGTGGCATCAGGAACATGCCTGCTGCTCGATCAAGATCGGCTCCGATCTTGGCAAGGGCGTGCGCCTCTCCAGTTCCTGCGCCGCATGAGCGGCCACCCCGATATCCTGATCGTGGGGCTCGGCCCCGCGGGCGCGTCGGCGGCGGCGGCTGCCGCGCGCGCAGGTGCGCGGGTCATGGCGATCGACCGGCGCAAGGCCGCGGGCCTGCCGGTGCAATGCGCCGAGTTCGTGCCGCGCATGCTCGGCGCTGATGTGGTCGCCGTGAACCGCGCGCGCATTCAGGGCATCACCCGGATGGACACCTACCTCATGGGCGATCTGCCCGAGGTGACGCCGGATTTCCAAGGCGTGATGATCGACCGCGCCGCCTTTGACGCGGCCCTCGTGGACGAGGCCATAGCGGCAGGCGCCGAGGTGCATTTCAACACCCCCCTGCGCGAGATCGGCCCCGAGGGCGCGATCATCGGCGATGGCCTGCCGGTGCGCCCAAGGCTCGTGATCGCCGCCGATGGCCCCCGCTCGCGGGTGGGCCGCGCGATGGGTCTTGTGAACCGCGAGATCGTCGAGACCCGGCAAATCCGGGTGCCTTTGAGCGAGGCGCACGCCGCCACCGATATCTTCCTCAACGCCGAGATCGAGGGCGGCTATGCCTGGCTCTTTCCGCGCGGGAGCGAGGCCAACCTCGGGCTCGGCCTCGTGCCATCGCGCAAGGCGCGGCTGCGGCCCCTGCTTGATGACCTGCACAAGGCGCTCGTGGCCGAGGGCCGCGTCGGCGAGACCGCGTCGCGCCTGACGGGCGGGCCGATCCCTGTAGGCGGCATTGTCGGGCTTCAGG
>JAHEBR010000003.1 GCA_024642185.1 Marivivens sp.
AGCAGCGGCCCAGGACGATATCCTGGACCTCTTCAAACCCCGCAGCACTCGCGTATTGCTCGACGAGCCGCGCCGCCATGGCATCCTGTTGCTTGTGGTAGCTCGGCTGAGACGAGAGCCACGCGATGATCAGCATCAGGATCACCGTCACGGCCCAAGTCCAATGCGGCTGGCCTTTGCGGGCGTGCATCGAGTTGAAGAAGTGCCGGATCGAGACACCCATCAGGAAAATGAGCGAAGCTATGAGCCAGTTCCACTCTGTCGCGAAGGCCAGCGGATAGTGGTTGGACAGCATCAGGAAGATCACCGGCAGGGTCAGATAGTTGTTATGGGTCGACCGCTGCTTGGCGATCTTGCCATATTTCGGGTCGGGTTTGCGGCCCGCGATCAGATCGGCCACCACGATCTTCTGGTTGGGGATGATGATGAAGAACACGTTGGCCGACATGATCGTCGCGGTAAAAGCGCCAAGGTGCAAAAGCGCGGCGCGGCCCGAGAAGACGTTGGTGTAGAAGAGCGCCATGCCGACGAGGACGACGAAGAGGGCGACCATCAGGGCGGTCTGGTTGGCGTTCACGAAGGTCTTGCAGAGCTGGTTGTAGACGATCCAGCCGAAAGCCAGCGAAGCCATCGAGATCGCGGCGCCCTGCCAGACCGGGATATCCAGAACCTCGGGGTCGATCAGGAAGAGCTCGCCGCCGAGGTAGTAAACGAGAAAGAGAAGCGCGAAGCCCGAGAGCCACGTCATGTAGCTCTCCCATTTGAACCAGACGAGGCCGCTCGGCATATTCTCGGGGGCCACAAGGTATTTCTGGATGTGATAGAAGCCGCCGCCGTGGACCTGCCATTCCTCACCGTCCGCGCCCGTCTCGAGGTCGCGATCACGATGCAGGCCGAGATCGAGCGCGATGAAATAGAACGACGAGCCGATCCAGGCAATCGCGGTGATGACATGGAGCCAGCGGACCGAAAACTCCACCCACTCCATCAACAGAACGGCATCATACATCCCAAGTCCCTCCGACTATTTGGGAGGAGGCTATACCGGCGGCGATTTATTTGTTAATCCGTCAAATGCCTCAACACTTTCAAGGTCTGCCGAATAATGGCCTATGTCGCCAACATCCGAATGTTCGTCCGTGTCTACGAGCTTGGCAGCATGAGCGCCGCCGCCCGCGACCAGCGGACATCGCCCGCCGTGGCCTCGGCACGGATTGGCGAGCTTGAGAAACACCTCGGCCTGCGCCTGTTCAACCGCACCACCCGAAGCCTTCAGCCCACAGAGAACGGCCGCATTTTCTATGAAGGCGCCCGCAAGATACTCGATGCCATTGAAGAAGCCGAATCCGCGGTCGCCCAGACCGCCCAAAATCCGCGTGGCACTGTCTATATCGCTGCCCCCCTTGGTGTAGGCCGGCGGTTCATCGCGCCCCACGTTCCCGCCTTCAAGGACGCTTATCCCCAGATCGACGTGCGCCTGCGCCTGTCTGATCGCAAGATCGACGTGGTCGCCGAGGGCCTCGATCTGGCGTTTCACCTCGGCAGGCTCGAAGACTCCACTCTCAAGGTCCGGCAGGTGGCCGAATGTGCGCGCGTCCTTTGCGCGGCCCCGGCCTATATCGAGCGGCGCGGTAACCCGGTTGACGGCGAAGCCCTGATCCGCGACCGGCACGAATGCCTCAACCTGCGCTTTCCGGGCGCGACCGAGTTTCGTTGGGCCCTACAGACCCCGACCGGCACCGAGAGCTTCGACATCTCGGGCCCCTTTGAGTCTGACGATGGCGATGTGTTGACGGGCTGGGCGCTTGGAGGGCGCGGCATCGTGATGAAGCCAATTTTCGAGGTCGCCGACTATTTGCGCGATGGTCGGCTTGTGCCCGTCGCCACCTCGACGCCGCCTTTGCCTACGCAACTATCGTGCTTGACCCAACACCGTCGCCTGCGTGACCCAAAGATCCGCCTGTTCACCGATTTCATCATCAGCCGGATGCGCACGGATATGGCGGCGCAGACGGAGGGGCTTCAGCTGCCCCTGTAGGTCGACATTCCGAAGGGCGAGAGCAAGAGCGGCACGTGATAGTGCGACTCCGGATCCGAAATGCCGAAACGGATCGGCACTTCGTCGAGGAACAAAGGCTCGGCTCCGGCCTGACCCGTAGCGCGAAGATAGTCGCCAGCCTTAAACACGAGCTCATAAACGCCGGTCGCAAACTTGCCCTTCGGCAGGATCGGGCTGTCGGTGCGGCCGTCCTCGTTTGTCATCGCCTCGGCGATTTTCTTATGGCTGTTGCCACTGACCCGGTAGAGCGCGATGGCCAGCCCTGCGGCCGGAAGGCCACGCGCGGTATCGAGAACATGGGTGGTGAGAAATCCCTCTGACATCGGCTCCTCCGGTTTGGCCACGGCCATACTGCGCGAAACTGTCGCCTTTGGCGACTAGCGCAAAGCAAGACAGGTCTTTACTGGATTTTTTGATAATCAGCCTGCGATTTTGCTATATTAACGATGCAATTAAGGCTCCGGAGCTTCAGATGCAGCGCTATCCCCGCAACATGATCGGCTATGGCGCCAATCCGCCCGATGCCGCTTGGCCCGGTGGCGCCAAGATCGCGGTGAGCCTTGTCCTCAACTACGAAGAGGGTGGTGAGAACAACGTCCTGCATGGCGACGCGGCTTCCGAGGCATTCCTCTCAGATATCCCCGGCGCCGCGCCTTGGCCGGGGCAGCGCCACTGGAACATGGAGTCGATCTACGAATACGGCGCCCGCGCCGGGTTCTGGCGGCTGCATCGCCTGTTCACCTCGATGGACATTCCGGTGACGGTCTATGGCGTTGCCACGGCGCTCGCCCGCTCGCCCGAGCAGGTCGCCGCGATGAAGGCCGCCGATTGGGAAATCGCCAGCCACGGCCTCAAGTGGGTCGAACACAAGGATATGCCCGAGGACGAAGAGCGCCGGCAGATTGCCGAAGCGGTCCGGCTCCATACCGAGGTTGTGGGCTCCCGCCCGACCGGCTGGTATACGGGGCGCTGTTCGGTCAATACCATGCGGCTTACTGCCGAGGCGGGATTCGACTGGATCTCCGACACCTATGACGACGATCTGCCCTACTGGACCCCGGCGGGCGATCGCGACCAATTGGTGATCCCCTACACGTTAGAGGCCAACGATATGCGCTTTGCCACAGCGCCGGGCTATATCGAGGGCGAACAGTTCTTCACCTATCTCAAGGACGCCTTCGACGAGCTATACCGTGAAGGCGGCGAGGGGCAGGCCAAGATGATGTCGGTCGGTCTCCATTGCCGGCTGATTGGGCGGCCCGGCAAGATCGCGGGCCTGCGCCGGTTCCTCGACTACGCGAAGGGGCATGAAGGCGTCTGGTTCCCGCGCCGGATCGACATTGCCCGCCATTGGGCCGCAATGCACCCGCCGGTGCGCCGCACCCGCCCAAGCCAGATGGCGCAGGCGGAGTTTGTCAAAGCCTATGGCGGCATCTTCGAGCACTCCGCCTGGATTGCAGAACGCGCCTTTGATCTGGAGCTTGGCCCCGCGCATGACACCGCTCTTGGTTTGCACAATGCCCTGTGCCGGATGTTCCGCTCTGCCAGCGAAGCCGAGCGCCTTGGCGTTCTGACTGCACACCCCGACCTTGCCGGAAAGTTGGCGCAGGCCAAGCGGCTGACCGCGGAATCGACCTCCGAGCAATCGGGCGCCGGCCTCAACGCGCTGACCGACGACGAGCGCGAGACCTTCACCCGCCTTAACGGCGACTACGTTGCCAAGCACGGCTTCCCGTTCATCATCGCCGTGCGCGATCACACCAAGGCCTCGATCCTCGACGCCTTCCACCGCCGGATCGGCAACGACCGCGCCACCGAATTTGCCGAGGCCTGTCGTCAGGTTGAACGCATCGCCGAATTTCGCCTGAAGGACATCCTGCCGTGAACACCTATGCCTTCCCTCCCGGCGGCATGCCCGACCTTTCCGACGACCCGGCGGCCGCGGGCTCTATCTTCACGACTGCCTACGCCTTCATCCCCGGCTCGACGATGCGCGATATCGTGGCGAGCCTTCTGCCCGGCTGGACCAAGACCCGCGCCTGGATCCTTGCGCGCCCGCTGACCGGCTTTGCCGAAACCTTCGCGCAATATGCCGTCGAGGTGGAACCGGGCGGCGGCAGCGACGCGCCCGAACCGGATGTTGGCGCCGAGGCAGGCATCTTTGTGGCCTCTGGCGAGATGATGCTTGATCTCGATGGTGTCACCCACGCCCTAACGGCGGGCGGTTATGCCTATATCCCGCCGGGGCGGAAATGGCGGCTGCACAATCCCGGCCACACCGACCTCAAATTCCACTGGATCCGCAAACGCTGGCAGCCCGCCGAAGGTCTGACCCCGCCCGATCCGATCTTTGCCAACGACGCGACCACGCCGTTCAACCATATGCCCGGCACCGACAAATGGGCGACCCAGCGCTTCGCGAGCCCCTCCGACCTGCGCCACGACATGCACATCAATATCGTGACCTTTCAGCCCGGCGGCCGCATCCCCTTTGCCGAGACCCACATTATGGAGCATGGGCTCTATGTGCTTGAAGGCACGGCGGAATACCTGCTGAACGACCGCTGGCACAGTGTTCAGGCGGGCGATTTCATGTGGCTTCGGGCTTGGTGCCCGCAGGCCTGTATCGCCACCGGACAGGGGCCATTCCGCTATCTTCTCTACAAGGACGTCAACCGCCACCCGGAGCTCGTCCTGCCGTGAAGACGATTGTCGCCAAGCCGCTGACAGACGAGGCCTTCGCCCCCTTCGGCGATGTGCTTCATGCGTCGGGTTCGCCGGACAAGATGATCAATCAGGGCCTCTGTGGCCGCCACCACGACCGCGCCAGAATGGACTTTGGCCCCGATGGTCGCGCCGGTATCTCGATTTTCAACGCTGAAAAGCGCGACCTTCCCTATACCCTTGATCTCGTCGAACGGCATCCGGAAGGCTCCCAAGCCTTCATCCCGATGAGCCTCGAGCCGTTTCTGGTGATCGTCGCAGAGGATGATAGCGGAAAGCCGTCGAATATTCAGGCCTTCATCACCAGCCCCGGCCAAGGGATCAACCTTCTGCGCAACACCTGGCACGGGGTTCTGACCCCGCTTGGTGAACCGGGGCTTTTTGCCGTGATCGACAGGATCGGCGATACGCCCAACCTCGAAGAATTCCCGCTAGCACCAATTCTGGTGACAGCGGAATAAACGCAACCTGCCGCAAGAGCAGGACCTCTCGTCAACAAACAGGGAAATGGAACAATGACAGACTCTTCAATCGGAACGCCGGAGCAGCTCCGCGATCCAAACTACACCCCGCCCATGGCCAAGGCTGTGCCGCTCGGCATCCAGCACGTTCTGGCCATGTTCGTCTCCAACGTCACACCGGCCATTCTGGTTGCTGGTGCCGCCGGCATCGGCTTTGGCTCGGACCAGGGCGCCCTCGGCTTTCCGGACATGACCTACATGATCCAGATGTCGATGCTGTTTGCCGGCATCGCGACGCTCTTTCAGACCATCGGTTTCGGCATGGTCGGCGCGCGTCTGCCGATCGTGCAGGGCACCTCGTTTGCCTTCGTGCCGGTAATGATTCCGGCCGTGGCCGGCCTTGGCACCGCAGGCCTTGCAGGCCTGATGACCGGCGTCTTCCTCGGCGGCATCTTCCACTTCTGCCTTGGCTTCATTGTCGGACGGATCCGCTATGCCCTGCCGCCCTTGGTAACCGGCACGATCGTTCTGATGATCGGTCTTGCGCTCATCAAGGTCGGCATCCAGTACGCTGCGGGCGGCGTTCCCAAGATCGGCACCGAAGCCTACGGCAGCCTTGCCATGTGGACACCGGCGCTTGTCGTCATCTTCGTGACGCTGGCGGTCAAGTTCTTCATGCGCGGCTTTGCGGCTGTGGCGGCTGTTCTGATCGGCATCATCGCGGGCTATATCGTGGCCTACCTGATGGGTCAGGTCAGCTTCGGCAACGTTGGCAAAGCCGCCGTGTTCGCAGCCCCCATGCCGTTCAAATACGGCTTTGAGCTGAACTGGGCGATCGTCATCGGCATGTGCTTCATGGCCATCGTTTCGGCCATCGAGACCGTGGGCGACACCTCGGGCATCACCAAGGGTGGCGCGGGCCGTGAAGCGACCGACAAGGAAATCTCGGGCGCGACCTTTGCTGACGGCCTTGGCACCGCCATCGCCGGCATCTTCGGTGGTCTGCCGAACACCTCGTTCAGCCAGAACGTTGGCCTTGTCGCCATGACCGGCGTCATGAGCCGCCATGTCGTGACCATCGGCGCGATCTTTCTGATCGTCTGTGGGTTCATCCCCAAGATCGGCGCGATCATCAACACCGTTCCGATCAACGTTCTGGGTGGCGGCGTTATCGTCATGTTCGGCATGGTTGCGGCCAGCGGCATCAACATGCTGTCGGACGTGAAATGGAACCGCCGCAACATGGTCATCTTCGCGACCGCGCTTTCGGTTGGCTTCGGTCTGCAGCTCGAGCCCGGTGCGCTTCAGCACCTCGGCAAGACCATGCAGATCCTGATGACCTCGGGCCTTCTGCCGGCGGCGTTCATCACTGTCGTGCTGAACCTCATTCTGCCCGAAGATCTGGGCGAATAAAGAAACCAACAGGTTTCCTCCCTGCCCCCGCAGAAATGCGGGGGCTTTTTTGTTTTGTTAACCTTGTTTCTGCAGCCTCTGCTCAGACGCGGAGGCAAGATGTCGGGCACGGTCGCAATACTGCTGGCGCTACATCGGTCGCAGGGCCATTTGGGCGATCTGCTCGGAAGCCTCGCAGGCCAGCGTTATGGCGATTGGGCCGTTCACGCCGCGCTTGACGGCGAAGACGATGGCGCCGTGGCGATGATCCAGGCCTTTGCAGACAAACAACCGCAGCGAACCATTCTGCAACCCGGGCCGTGCCGTGGCTTTGCCGCAAATTTTCTAGATCTCTTATCCAATGTCGGGCCGCAGGCAAAATTTGCGGCGTTCTGCGATCATGATGATGTTTGGATGCCCGACAAACTGGCCCGTGCGGTTGGAGCGCTTAGCCAGCTTCCATCGGACGAACCTGCGCTCTACGCCTCGCGCAGTATCGTGTGTGACGGCTGGCTATCCCCCATTGCCCTTTCACCACATCCAGATCTTTGGCAGGGATTTCGCGGCGCGCTGGCCCGCTCGATCGCAAGCGGCAATACTATGGTTTTGAACCGCGCCGGAATTGATCTCCTACAACAGGCGCGGGCTGATGGCGGAAGCCCTGCTTTTCACGATTGGTGGGCCTATCAACTTGTCAGCGGCGCTGGTGGCAATGTCGTTTTCGATCCGACACCCTCACTACTTTACAGGCAGCATGGCCGAAACGTGCTGGGCTCATCGGTTACCTGGCAAGGCAAGCTGCGCCGCCTGCGGGCAATCCTGAACGGAGATCACCGTCGCTGGACCTCGGAGCAGACCGATGCGCTCTGGGCATCACGGCACAGGCTTCTGCCTGAAAACCAGCAGTTGCTTGATCAATTTCGCAAGACGCGGCCCAGCCGCCCGTTGGTCCGGCCCGGGCACGTCGCTCTTTCCACTACCGAAAAGTAAACGCTAGGAGCGCATCGCAAGGCACAGGTTTACCGGATCCCCTCAGGGTCATGACATCTTTCCCCGAATCCGGAACCCGACATGACCGAGAGCACCGCTCGACTTTCCCTTCCCCTGCTGATGCCCGCGCAGGCGCAAAAACACGTCACACACAATGAGGCGCTGCAGCTTCTGGATGCGTTGACCCAGCTGGTTTTGTCCGGTGTCGGTTTGAACCAGCCGCCCGCCTCGCCTGTCGATGGCGCCTGCTATGGCGTTGGAGCCGCGCCCCTCGGGGACTGGGCCGGTCAGGCGGGCAAGATTTCTCGCCGTTCGGGCGCAGGCTGGCAATTCATCGCGCCGCAGGAAGGGTGGGCCGCTTGGGACACCGTCGACCAGGCATCGAAAATCTTCCAGTCGGGTCAGTGGGTAAGCGGAGGGGGTGCCACCCAGAATCTTGCCGGTCTTGGTATCCAGACCACCTCGGACGCCGTAAATCGCTTGGCCGTTTCGTCCGATGCGAGCCTGTTCACACATGATGGCACCGGCCACCAGCTCAAGATCAATAAGGCTCTTGCAGGCGATACGGCCTCGATCCTGTTTCAGACCGGCTGGACCGGACACGCAGAATTTGGCCTTTCGGGGAACAACAGCTTCTCTGTCAAGGTGAGCGCAGACGGAGCGGTCTGGCAGACGGCGCTCACGGCCGATCCGGCCGCCGGAACCCTCGCGCTCGGGCTGCCTGTCACAGGGGCTGCGGTTCAGTCAGGCCCAGCGGATGCAACCGCCGGCAAGATTCTCACGACAGGCGCGTTCGGTTGGGGCGCCGCCGCTGCCCCGATTGCCTCCGGCAACATCGACACGATCCCGGCAAGCGGTGTCTATCTGATCAATGCGGCGGCCCTCGCCGGCTCTGCAAATTTGCCCGCCATCTCGCTCGCTGCGGGTGATCACCTTGTTCAGCTCCAAAGCGACACTGGGGCTCAATCGCAGATCGCGATTTCTCAGGGCGCGCGCCGGCTTGCTGTCAGAACCCGAAACGGGGCCGGCTGGAACAGCTGGCGCGAGATCGTCACTCAAGGTTCGCTCCTCGGCACCGTTTCTCAAACCGCCGGTACCCCAACGGGCGCTGTAATCGAGCGGGGCAGCAACGCAAACGGCAGCTATGTCCGCTTTGCTGACGGAACCCAGATCTGCACAACCGCCAACGCCGGCACCGCCGCCTGCGCGACCGCGAACGGTTCGGTATTCTCGTCGTCGGCAGGCACCTGGACCTTCCCTATGGCCTTCGCCGGGACTGCGGCCGAAATCAGTCTGAGCGGCTCTGTCTCGACGGCCGACCGATGGGTATGCGTGGGCGCCACCTCCACAACAGCCGCATCGTGGAAACAGCGCGCCGCCGCGACCTCGAGCACCCAACTCGAGACCCGCCTGATGGCGATCGGGCGTTGGTTCTAGAGGGCGAGCCAAAGATCGTCGAATACGAGGAACTCGATATTCGTCAGGGTATCAAATCCATCGAAGCCGCCGTTTAGGTGCAGGACGGTTGTGACGCCGTCCGCGCCGCCAATTTCGTAGTCAGCCCTTGCGCCAGAATAGTAGGCAAAGTCCTGCCCTTCCCCACCATCAATGATATCATCCGAGCCACCGCCAGTAATCCGGTCGTCGCCGCCATTGCCAAAGATGCGATCCTTGCCGCCCAACCCACGCAAGACGTTTGCGCCGTGATCGCCGGTGATCCTGTCGGCAAAGCTCGTGCCTGTCAGGTTTTCGATGCTGGTATAGCGGTCCGAAGTCGCATCACCAGCCGAGCCGCGACCGAGCAGAAGCGAGGCGGTAACGCCCGTTTTGCTGGACGCATAGGAGACCGTATCGTTGCCGGCTCCGCCGTCGAACCGGTCGCGCCCGCTTCCCGAACCGACAAACCAGTCATCGCCACCGAGCCCGCGAAACTCGTCGGCGCCTGATCCGCCAATGAGGAGATCGGAAAAGCTTGATCCTGTGATCCGCTCGATCGCGAAATAGGTGTCGCCCAAAGCCTGCCCGCCAAGCCCCTTGCCCTGTGCAAGATCCACAGTCACGCCTTCGGGCGCATAGGCATAGGACACCATATCGCGGCCGTTTCCTCCATCGAAGCTGTCGCCGCCACCGGAGCCAACGAACCAATCGGTATTTCCAAGTCCCCTGAGCCGGTTGGACCCGGCATCGCCAACGATATAGTCGGCAAAGATTGAACCCGTGGCGCCTTCGATGTTGATCAGTTGGTCGGTCTTATCTGGCCCCCAAGCCATGCCCAGCGCCAAATCGATCCTGACCGGGCCGGCCAGATCAAAATAGCTGACCATATCGCGCCCGGCGCCACCGTCGATGATGTCGTTGCCGGCCCCTGGCGTGATCCAATCCGCTCCGCCCCGGCTTTCGATCCGGTCATTGCCGATAAAGCCATGCAGAGCCTCGGAGAAAGACGTGCCATAGATCGTGCCGCTAAAGCCGGGGTCGGACATGGATGTGTGATCCAGATCAAAGAGAAAGCTGTCGGCCAGAATCTCATAGGTCAGCGGCGCGCCATTTGCGGATCGCAGGATAAGCACCTCGTCTCCGACACCCAATCGCGCACCATCGCTTGTCTGGGTTATGCCGATGTCGGCTGCCGAAGCCACGAGATCAAAGATCGAAAGATCAATTTTGTCAGCGCCCGGATCAAAGTCTGCAATTTCGTCAAGTGCCTGATCGGGTCGCAACACAAAGATATCTGCGCCGGCTGTTCCCGACATTGATCCTGCGCCGTCTTCGTCCACGAATACTTGATGTGCGGGCGGAAGGTTGACGGCAAATTGCCCAAGGCCCTTATCCCCGGTGGTCAGGGCCAATAGCTGTAGGCCGCTCGAAGTTTCGGCGAATTGAAGATCACGGATCCCCGAAAGCGCGCTTCCAGTTTGATCGATGATCGTGTCCAGATGCAGAAGTTGCCCGCCGGGCAGAAGCTGAAGAAGGCTAAGACCACCGTCATTTCCGCCAACGGCAATTAACGAACGCCCCTGAAAGTTGATCGCATCAATAGCCGTTGCGCCTTGAAATCTGGTCTTGAGCGTGTCCGACACCTGATCCGCAAAGGTAAGGCGGCCATTCCCGTCGAGGCGGAACACCGAGAGCGAACTGGTCCCCGATGCTGAGACAACCACATAGCTCTCGCCGGCGATCTCCAGGGTCAAAAGACCGGAAGGCGCATCAATGGGCACGCCTTCAGCGGCCGAGACGCTATGGGTCTCTTCCAGCGCTCCGCCTGGGCCAATCCGCATGACCGAAAGCCCGTCTTCTGACCCGCTTGCCGACACAAGAAACTGGGCGGATCCAACCGATGCAACGGCGAGACCTGTCACTCCCGATAGATGTGTGCCCGTGGTATCGGCTGTCTCCGCGCGGAAGCTGACCGTGCCGCCAAGGGTGAAAGTGCTGATGCCCTGCCCATAGGAGCGCGCGGCATAGAGCAGAGTCTCGCTCCCGACGACGGTGGAGACAAAGCGCGCCGAGAGCCCCGCAAATGACGAACCATCGAGATAGCCGCGTTCGGCCATAGGTGAAGAAGAAAGATCACCAATGAGGCTGGTATCGATGGAATGGCTGACGCCGCCGAAAACCAGATTTGAGCTTCCCGAGAATGGCGCCGTTGCTGCCGCCGAGGTCGAAATCGCCCCGCCTGTAAGCGCGAGCGTTGTCTCAGTCTGCGTCGTGGCATCTCTCAACACCAAGACAGGGCCGGAGATTCCGTCTCGAAGATAGATATCCGCGACCTGGCTGATGCCCGACAGGGCTGAAGACCAGAGGCTTTGGATATGTGAGAGATAGGCCATTTGCACCATACTTCGGTTCGGCGCAAATTTGTCAGAATATCTTTATCAGCTGGTTAGCAGCGTGCCTGTCACCGGCTTGCCAGAGGCATCAAGACCTGTGCTTCCAACGCTCGAACCTTCAGATCACCTGTTTCGACGATTCTCCCGCCGCCCTCGAGCGCAAGAATACCGACCAACCTTTCGATGGTATGTGCGGTTGTTCCGTCCACAAACCCCGCTTCTGTTTCAAAATCAGACAACCCCAATCCAAGAGAGGCCAAGCGAGAGATGACCGCGGGTTTGGCCCAGAACATTCCGCCTGCCGGGAAGGCCAGTGTTTCAGGCAGCGCCCGATCATAGATTTCGCTCGCCCTCGCGCGATTTGCGCCCCATCCGTTTCCGCCTCGTAGTAGGGCGCCATCGGCGGTCCAAATCTGAGCTTGAGGGAGTGCCACGAAAGCCTCGAGCCTTTCGGCGCAGTCGGGCGGCAAAAGCCCACTGATCAGCCGTCGCCGCCACCGCCCGCCATCCCGGAGATGTGGGGAGATTTTGCCGTGTATCTTGGCGATCGCCCGATACGGCGCAAGAGCCCCCAATCCTGCGGCTAGCACGAATGGAAGCATATCCCGCCCCCGGTTTGGCACTATGGCGATCCGGACATCGGGATAGGCTGTCATGATA
This sequence comes from Marivivens sp., assembly GCA_024642185.1. Lineage (GTDB taxonomy): Bacteria > Pseudomonadota > Alphaproteobacteria > Rhodobacterales > Rhodobacteraceae > RFZI01. The sequence continues at coordinate 12,117 of JAHEBR010000003.1, forward strand.
TCCTCAGATACACCCATCGGCGCGGCCGCTGCGCCCGAAAGGCTCACATAAAGGTCAAAGTCGATCCCCGCTGCCTCTAGGTCGCGCCTGATCTCGGACCAAAGCTCGGGGTAAAAGAGATGGAGGACAACGGCATATGGCGCGCGGGCTCGGGCGTTGATCCAGCCTGACAAATCGGGCGTTTCGTCGGCCTGCGTTGCGGGCGGCGGGTTGCCGTATCGGAGATAGTCTAGAAATGCGGAGCCTGAATCTGCGACATGGCCCCTGCGAAAGGCAACAGGGGAGAACCACGGCGCAGGGCAAAGGCCCCGACCCTCACCGATCGTCACATAGTGACGTAGGGGCGCAAGCCGAAAGATCCACCGGAGCCGCGGATTTGAAGCCCGATAGAATGCCCTGTCGAACTGACCGCTCTTGTGGATCGCCCGAATGGCTCTGCTTGCCACGGGATTCGGCCACAGGAACCCCAAAAGACCCGCAAGCCGCCGTCGAACGCTGGCGAGCATCATCGCAAATCCTTGTGGCGCGCCAAAAGGAAAGCCAGCCCCGGCAATCCAACAACGAGTGAAAAAAGAAATGGATAGGCCACAACGACATGGCTTGCCTCGTAGGTGGCAAAGAAGCCTCTCCTCACAAGCGCGATTCCGTGGGCAACGGGATTGAGCATCATAATATCCCGAAGCTGAGCCGGGACCATCTCGGGTACAAACATCACCCCGGATACAAAAAACATCGGTTTGTATAGGATGGCCCAGATCCTCTCCCATATGGGAAAGGCCGCGAAGAGAAAGCAATTCGCAAGCCCGACAGAAAGGCCCAGCAAGGCCAGCATCGCAGCCCCGACACAAAGAGCGCTCCAATCAAGAAAGGGGCGATGTTCGAGAGGCAGGACGACGAGCGTCACGACGATGGCCGCGATGCAGGCTTGCGTCGCAATTCCCAAGAGAAATCGGGCTATCAAAGCGTCAGCGAGAGTAACTGCAGGCAATCCGAGAAGCGGAGCAGATGTCCGCAGCGTCTGCGCCAGACCCGCAGATAGCGTGGCAAAGACGGCAAAGGGAAGATAACCGCTTGCATAGAAATAGGGAAAATCCTCGCCAAGGCCCGGTGCGCGAAGGATATGCCCCAAGACCACGCTCATGATGACGACCGCGCCTACTGGCTCAGCCACAACCCAAAGATACCCACCCGCCGAACGCCCATAGGTCGAGGCAACCTCGCGCAACAAGAGGGCCCAAATCGCCCTCCGCGCCGAGGGGCGCGGGGTTGCGGCAAGGATGGGTCGCGCGATCGTCATGGCACAGATGATTTCTCCGATCGTCGTAAATGGGGCGTTAACGCCTGCCCCCTAGCCTCGGCTTATTCCAAAAAGGAGCACGCGATCTCCCCCGACCGGTCATCCAAGTTCAGGCGAACTTCCCCCTTCGCTTTGATTGTCTTTGCGGCATGGGTCGTATTGCCTGCCGCCGCAGCAGGCATCTATCTTGGGCTATTTGCGGCCGATCAATATGTCTCGCGGCTCGGCTTTACAGTGCGCCGCGAAGAGACCTCGCTCGCACCGAACATCCTTGGCGGCCTTGCTCAGTTGTCAGGTTCGACGACACCGGACAGCGATATCCTGTATGAGTTCATCCAAAGCCAAGAGCTTGTTGCTGAAATCGACAGACGAGTGGATCTTCGAAGCATCTATGAGCAGCCGACCGATCCCATCTTCGCGCTTCGCGCAGGTGCGACCGTCGAAGATCTGGTGACCTATTGGAGGCGGATGGTCCGGCTCTATTACAACCCCGGAACCGGTCTGATCGAAGTCGAGGTTCGCGCGTTTGACCCGGTGCAGGCGCAGAGGGTCGCAGAAGAACTTTTGTCGGTTTCAAGCGAGATGATCAATCGCCTCGCCGCAATCGCACGCACCGACACCACCCGGCAGGCGCGCGAAGAATTCGACGCCGCCACTGCCCGCCTGCGAACCGCGCGGCAAGCCGTGACCCTGTTCCGCAATCAAAACCGCATTGTCGACGTGAGCGCCGATCTGAGCGGTCAAATGGGTCTTTTGGGCTCGCTTCAAGAGCAACTGGCCGAGGCGATGATCTCGTACGATATGCTCGGCAAGACGGCTCAGGCGGGCGACCCCCGGCTCCTGCAGGCCAAAGCCCGGATCGACGTGATCGAAGCCCGGATCGAAGGGGAAAGGGGAAAGCTCGGGGGAGAGGGAACAGGCGGTCGGGCTTTCGCCGACTTGGTCGGAGAATACGAGGGGCTTCAGGTCGATCTGGAGTTTGCAGAAGCGGCCTATCTGTCTGCCCGCAGCGGGCTCGACGCGGTTCTATCCGAGGCGCGGCGGCAAAACCGCTATCTCGCGGCCTTTGTCAGGCCAACCCTCGCCGAAGCCTCGCACCATCCTGACCGGCTTGGTATCTGGGTCTTGCTGAGTCTCGGGCTTGTCGGCTCCTGGGGGCTGGCGGTTCTGACGTTTGCCGCCCTTCGAGACCGGCGATGACGCTACCGCCGATCGTCAGGCTGAAATACGTCTCGAAGCTGATGCGGGCAGGGTCCGCACGAAGGATCGTTCTGGGGGGGGTTACGATCGATATCCCGCGGGGAAAACGGATCGCGCTCTTGGGCCGCAACGGGGCAGGCAAGACAAGTCTGCTCAACCTGATTGCAGGGAGCTTGCGGCCAGATCAGGGGACAGTGGAGGTCAATGGCACGGTATCCTGGCCGATCGGCATCCAGAGCGGCCTGCATCCCGATCTGACCGGCGCACAGAACGCCCGATTTGTCGCGCGGGTCTACGGCATCGACGAGAGGGAGTTTGTTGGCTTCACGCTGGAATTTGCCGAGCTTGGGAGTCATTTTGACGCCCCCATCCGTACCTATTCAACCGGTATGCGTGCCCGTCTGGCGTTCGCCATGTCGATGGCAATTCGCTTCGATCTCTTCCTGCTGGACGAAATCGTTGCAGTCGGTGACTCGATCTTTCGTCAGAAATGCGAAGAGAGCCTTGATATCGCCCTTGCCGGATCAACTGCGATTCTTGTGTCGCATTCGTTTCACAGCGTACGGCGCCTATGCAACGCAGCGCTTGTTCTGGAGGAGGGGTCTCTGCGCTATTTCGGGGACCTGTCGGAAGGGATCGAACGCCACGAGCGTAACCTGCGGATCCGGCCCAGATAGACGATCCCACTTTGCCCAGCTAGGCTGGCCAAAACCTTTGCGAGTGGTACATGGCGCCAAAATTTGGAACGAGCGGCCTTCGGGGCCTGGTTGTCGAACTGACAGATGACCTAGTCTCGGGCTATATTCGCGCCTTTGCCGCGATCTGCGACACCGGCGGGCAGCTCTGTGTCGGGCGCGATCTTCGGCCCTCCTCACCGCGTATCACGCGCGCAGTCGTGCAGGCGGCCAGCAAAGCCGGGCTCACCGTTCTTGATTGCGGCGTCCTGCCGACACCGGCACTGGCGCTCGAAGCGCAGACGAGGGGGGTGGGGGCTGTCATGGTCACCGGCAGCCACATCCCCGCCGATCGCAACGGGCTCAAATTCTACACCGTCGCGGGTGAGATCACCAAAGACGACGAAACACGCATTACCGCAGCACTTGGCGAGGCCCCCCAAAAGGACCTGGCCGCGCCGATATTCGACACCCCGGCATCCGAGCATTTCGTCGACCGTTTTCGCAGCGCCTATGGCCCCACCGCCCTTCGCGGGCGCCGTGTCGGCGTCTTTACCCACAGCGCGGCCGGACGCGATCTATTGCTCCGCATCTTGGCCGATCTCGGGGCCGAGACCATCGACATTGGACGTTCGGATGAATTCATACCGGTCGATACCGAAGCGATCGACCCCGAGACCCGCCAAACCTTTTCCGCTTGGGCCAGGGATCATCGCCTGGACGCGATTGCCTCGACCGACGGCGATTCAGACCGACCCATGCTCACAGACGAAAACGGCATGGTCATACCTGGCGACATACTTGGCCAGATCACCGCCACGGCGCTCGATGCAGAGGTTGTGGTCACGCCGATTTCGTCCAACAGCGGCGTGACCCTGCTGCCAAAGCTGCGCGAGGTGATACTTACCCGCATCGGCTCACCTCATGTGATTGCGGGCATGGCAGGAGCCAAGGGGCGCGTTGTCGGTTATGAGGCGAACGGCGGCTTTCTCTTGGGGTTTGAGGCCTCTGGTCCCACAGGGCCGATCCCTCCTCTACCGACGCGCGACAGCTTTCTGCCGATTATCGCAACACTGGCCCAGCCCGGCCCGCTTTCGGCTAACGTCGCCAGCCAACCCGCCCGCTTTACCGCTGCGGGCCGCCTGCAAGACGTGCCTGTTGAGATCAGCGCCAGGCTGATCGCACGGCTGGCTTCAGACAAGGACGAACGCGCTGCATTCCTGCACGGACTGGGCAAAGAGTCTGCCCGCGATACGACCGACGGCCTTCGGATCACCTTGGAAGACGCTGGGATCGTTCATCTGCGCCCATCAGGTAACGCGCCCGAATTCCGGCTTTACACCGAAGCCGACAGCCCCGCCGCAGCGCAAAACCTGCTCGACCAAGGCATTCTCCGGCTCCGCTCTCTAGTCGGCCAATAGCGCAGGTCTTCCGACCGCCACATAAGCCGCGAAGCCCGCCTTCTTGGCATCATGCGCCGAATAGATATTCCGCAGGTCCGCCATGTGCGGTGTCTGCATATGCTTGGCGATCCGCTTGAGATCGAGACCCCGGAATTCGTTCCACTCGGTCAGGATCACCACCAGATCGGCGTTGCGTGCCGCTTTGTAGGGATCATCCTGCCAGCTCACCCCGGGAAGAAGCGCCTCGCCTTCATGCCGCCCCTGCGGATCAACCACTTTGACCTTGGCACCGCCACCAACCAGCGCCGGGATGATCGTCAGGCTCGGAGCATCACGCATATCATCGGTGTTGGGTTTGAACGTCACCCCGAAGACAGCGACGGTCTTGCCGTTGAAACTCCCCCCGCACAGATCGAGCAACTTGTCGATCATCCGGCGTTTGATCTCGTCATTCACCTTGATCACCGTCTCCGTGATCTGCATGGGCACCGCATATTCTTGCCCGATGCGAGCCAAAGCTTTGGTATCTTTAGGAAAACAGGACCCGCCAAAACCAGGCCCCGCGTGCAGGAACTTGTTGCCGATGCGCCCGTCGAGGCCAATCCCCTTGGCGACCTCTTTTACATCCGCCCCCACGCGTTCGCACAGAGCGGCGATCTCGTTGATGAAGGTAATCTTGGCGGCAAGGAAGGCGTTAGCCGCGTATTTGATCAGCTCGGCCGATTCCAGATCCGTCACCACGACCGGAAAATCGCGCAGGAAGAGCGGCCGGTAGATCTCGTTCATCACCTCCGCCGCGCGCGGGTTCTGAACGCCGACGACCACGCGATCAGGCCGCATGAAATCGTCGATCGCCGCACCTTCGCGCAAAAACTCGGGGTTGGAGGCGACGTCAAATTCGAGATCGGGGTTTGCCTTATGGATCGTCTGGCGCACCTTGCGGTTGGTGCCGACCGGAACGGTCGATTTCGTGACCACCACAACATAGCCCTTCGCTGTCTGGGCAATCTCTTCGGCGGCAGCCATAACATAGGTCAGATCTGCGTGCCCATCGCCCCGGCGGGTTGGCGTGCCAACGGCGATGAACACGGCCTCGGCCCCTTCCATCGCCTCAACAAGATCGGTGGTAAAGGACAGCCTGCCAGAGGCGGTATTCTTGGCAAGAAGATCTTCTAGCCCCGGCTCGAAGATCGGTACTTCTCCGGCTCTCAGCCGCTCAATTTTTTTGGCGTCTTTGTCTACACAAACTACTTCGTGGCCGAAATCCGAAAAACAAACACCGGACACCAGGCCAACATAGCCGGTTCCAATCATGGCAATACGCATCGCAGCCCTCCGCTATTGCACCCTGTTTTGAACAGGCCGCCGAGGAGCGCAAGAAGAAACTCAGCCGCGGACCAGCATCACATCGTTATACATCATCGGCTGCATGGCGAGGTAGCGCAGTCGCCAACCGCCCGCGAGGCATAGCTCGTTGACCGCACGCGCCACACCGCAGTGATACATACTGCTGGGTGACCAGACCGTATAGTCGTTAAAGATCAAGACCCCATCCGGCTTGAGGCTCGGAAGTGCGGCGGCGATATCGCGACGGACCGCGGCATAGCTGTGGTCGGCATCGACATAGACGACATCAAACGAACCGACGGGCAATTCACCCAGGCAATCACCGCTGTCACCCCCCAGAAGGGTAATGCGTGGATCATCTCTGGAAACCATGTCCAGAACCAGCGGGTTGGAAATCCGGCCAAGGTCGCGGTCAATCAGCACTAGGTTCGATGGGTCACAGCGCTTGAATATCTCGGCCGAAAAATGCCCGCCATCGACACCAACCTCGGCAATCGCCGCGCCTTTTGGAAGCCTGTCAAGAAGCGCCAGCCGATCCGCAAGAACCTCGCAGCCACGGTATTTCTCGTCGGGCAGTGGCGGTGCGGGGTTGTGATAGCGCCCGCCCTTACCGCGAAACATCGAAAGCGCCTGCGCAAAATCGCGCCGCTTGCGTTCGACGGATTCAAAGGTCTCGACAACCTCGCTGGCACTCATGCGATCAACTCCATCATCTTTCTGTTGAAAACTTCTACATCCCAGCCCCGAGCGCGGGCCGAGAAGCTTTCGCACCGGCCCTCCCATCCAGCCTCTGTCGCGTGGGCAAGGGCCAAGGGTATCGCGTCTTCGGCTTCCTCATGGACAAAGTCGCCAAATAAATCCGCGGCGCCCGGCCAGCGCCTCACGATGGGCATAGCGCCGGAGGCCATCCCTTCCATGATCGCGGTGTGGCATCCTTCAGATGAGGATGTGGACAGAACGAATCCCACCTCGCGGAACCATTCTTCCATGTCGGCACCCGGTGGATCGAAGCGGATCGCCTCCGACAAGTTCGGATCAGAGAATATCCGATCAAAAACTTGCTCATAGGCGCGCCGGTCGTTGGGGCTGTCGTCCCAGGCCCAGCGCATCTTCCACGGCATTGCACCGCGAACGATCAACGTAAACCGGGGATCCTTGGCTCGCAGCGCTTCCAGAATGTCGACCGCCCGATCCAGCCTTTTGTGACCGAACGGAACCAAGCCCACATAGCCGATCCTAAACCGGGCACCGGGCCGTTTCTTGCGGCGCAACCCCTCACAATCGACATATTGCGGCAACACGTCGATCCGATCAGGCGGGATGCCGTGGGCTTCGATCATCAGCTTCTTGAAGTGCTGAGAGACTACGATCAATCGATCGACGGCGGGCCAGTTGACCCTTCCCGGAAAGTCCCGATAAGCCTCGAATCTATGCAGCCGAACGATAAGCCGCGCGCCCTTCGGCTTGTTGTGGCTGTGCCAGACCGCATTCTCGCCACACCATTCGCAAAAGATGGTCTCCCCCGACGAGGTCTGCTCCAAAACATTGCCCGCCTCGCCGATCCCTCGCCATGTCTCGCGGCGAAGCGTTAGGCGCGGATCATGTGCGGCACGGTCTAGGAACCGCAAAAGAAACTTGTTGTCGTGGCTCGCAACTCTCAGGGCAACAGGCTTTGCCGGTTCGGCTTGTGGCGAGGCTTCCCCCAAGACCTTTGCGAGAATAGAGGCGGCGCTCCGCGAACTGGCCATTTCAGCAATAACCGAAATTCTTGCGCGGGCCGTCGCCATTTCCTGCTCTGTAGCGCCGCTCAGCCGCTGTGCGACACGGCTGGCGATGTTTGGCAACGCCACGTCAAACAGAAAGGGATAGTCCGCACCCAAGAGGTCGCGGTTGAGCGCGGTATCGTTGAGGATCGGAACGACTCCGAGGGCACAGAATTCCAGAACTTTGGTCGATATTTCGACATTGCCGTCATAGTCGCTTGAGCGCAGGCAAAAGCCAAACCGCGCCCGTGCCATCTCTGAGAGGGCGGCGCTATGGGGCAGGTTGCGATGCACCGAAACCCCCGGACTAGGTGCCTCGGCCAAGGCCTCAAACCGCGCAACGGCCAAAGGCTGCGCCCTGGCAATGGTCTTGCCGGCAAGCACAGTGATCGCAAAACCCCGATCCAGCTCTGGCATATCGATCAGATCGCAAAGCCACTCAAGCCCGTAGCCCGGATCGATCTTGCCGCTATAAACAAGGAGTGGCCCAGTCGCCGGCCCGGGCGGGGGCACAGGCAGGCCATGCACCACAGGAGGCAAGACCTCAACAAGCGCCGCAGGATAGTCGTGGAAGGTTTCGAATATGGCTTTGCTAATAGGGCTCTGGGTAAGAAGCGGGGCACGAGACCCTATTGCATCAGCGATCCACCCCGGAGCAGAGGCGTCAAGGCGCGGCTTTGCCGAGGGACTATAGGCAATCACCCTGCCGGCCCAGCCCTCGTTGGCAAGAAGAGACGACAAGAACGCATCGCCCCGCACAATGATCCTGTCAAATCGGCCGAATTTGCCTTCGAAATTTTCGAGCGCCGAGGAAATCTCGTCGGGGGTCAATCGGCTTTGCGAACCGATTTCCGTTGGCTCGACCAGCGCAATGTTGGCTGGCAGATCATCCGCCAATACGCGCGAGGAAAGCGCTTCTTTCAGGATCAATGTGGTTTCAACGCTCGGCAAAGCGGCCAGCATCCGGCACAGATTGAGAAGCCAGATGGTCGACCCGTCGACGAGGTTGAAATTCTGTTCGGCAAGGACAGCTAATCTCATGCGGCCTCATCCGCCCAACTAGCGGATACCTCGCCTTCAAGAATTTCGACTTGCCCAGAAACCATGGCAAAGAGCGGTGCCTCGGCAAGGGAAACAGGCCCAACGACCTTGATCCGCCATCCCCGATCAAGCGCGATCCGACAGGCATCAAAGACCTGCTTGCTGAGACCGATATCCTCAGCACCCCAAAGGCCCTGCCATTCGCCGCCCGCGCGGGCAATGCCTTGCCAGTCAATCACGAGGGTTGCGGGAGGGCGGGTTGCGACCTCGGCAAGAATGTCGTTGCGCTTGGCGCATTTCAACGCACCGGGCCAGTTTCGACAAGGGCCGATACCGATGTCGGCGGCCTCGTCTTTGCCAAGCGCCAGAAATGCGCGAGGAATTTGCGCGATGTCAAAAGGGGGCAATGCGCCGGCCTGCTGCGCCTTTCTAACCTCCTCCTCAACATTGCGAAGGCGGCGCGAAAGCGGCTTGATCCGCTGGCCCCATGCCAGCGACCAATGGCTTTGGGGTTTGCCTAGAAACGGCAGTGCCTCCAAATGTCGGCGGATACCTTCAGCCAAGGCACCGACATCTCCGGCCGGGAAAAGCCTTGCCCCGATCTCGTCTGCGATATCGCGCAGCGGCGGCAGATCCGACATCAGTACATGGCAACCATGCGCTATTGCGCCATAGGGTTTGAGGGGTGGCACAAGCTGGCCGACCTCGCTGTTGCGACGTGGCACCACGACCAGATCCAAAAGGCCATAGACGGGCGCAACCTCGGCCCAGGGCACCCTAGGCAGGAAGTGGGTATTGCGCTCGACTCCATATTTCGCAGCGTAGGCACCCAATACGACCTGCTCGGAAAAGCGGCTGCCAATCAGGCCCTTCGGCTCGCCGCCGCCCGCGCAGAGCAAGCCGACGTCGACCCCCTCGAGCCGCAGTCTGGCGACCGCAGCAAAAAGATCTTCGATTCCTTCGTGTTCTGCGTAGGAGCCGACATAGCCGATCAGATATCGCGATGTGGTGCCGAGGTCTTTCCGGTCGATTGCCACGCCGGTATTTCGCACCGGAGCGATGCCATTTGGAACCCGAATAATGCGATCAGCGGGGATACCCCTGCGTTCCAGCTCAACCTGCATCTGAGGACCAAGCGCGATGACCGCGCGAGCCGACCGGGCCACCTCGATCTCTTTCGCGCGCTCAAGCTCACGGATGGCCCCGGCCCCGAGGCCCATTTCCCAAAACCCGCGCTGTTCATAAAAGAAGACAGCACCATTTGCCCGCGCAGCCTCGGCCGCTGGCTCCGCTATTCGCCAGTTCGAGGCGGCAACCACCGAAGCGGGCCGAAGGGTGGCGATTGCATCCGACAAAAGCACAGTTGCCGCCTCTTGGACCGCCGCTTGCGACAGGCCAAGGAGCTGCTGGGTTCGCAGAGTCACATAGCGCACCCCTTCGATACGCCTGTCTGCCTGCACCTGTTCATTGGGGCCAAATCCCTCGATCGACCACGGCCTACCGGGAAAAAGGACGACGACCACATCATGGCCGGCACGGCCGAGTGCCTTGGCGACCTCATGAGTCCGGATTGCGTAGCCGTTCGATGAATAGGGAAGTGTGTGGCCAACGACATAGACCACTCGATCCGGGATCGCCGGCATCCCTTGGCTTTTCCGACGGCCCGCGCCAGCCCAGCGCCCCTCGCTCTTTCCAAAGATGTGAAAATGAACCAGCGGGTTAAGCCCGCTTGCGGCCACGTCCTGTCCACGCTTGAGATATGAGGCAGACGAGAAATGGGGCCCCGGATCCCGCCCTTCAAACCCACCGTGACGCAAAAAGTGTCGCTCGGCCGAAAGCCCCGACGCCGCGACGTCGGGCTCTTTTGAGAGATACCAGCCCGCATCGAAATAGGGCGATCTACGCACAATAGAGAGTTCGACGGCCTTTCGTGCCAGCGGGGCGGACCTGAAGAGCCGCCAAAGAAACCGCAGGGCGCTCCAGCGATGTATTTGGCGCCGCAGCTTGATTTCCCTTTGGCACTGAAGCGCCAACGACCGAAAGAACCGCGTTTCGCGGGTCGCTTGCAGGTGTTGCCAGCTCAAAGCTTCGTCGACACCATCACGCTTCGGCAGTTCCATCTTCGACATTCTGTCAATCCGGCCTTCATTCTGGGCTTGTTTTGATTCCCTCACGCAATCCTTAAAGTTGTGTTAGCCATTTTGGTGACACCACCAAGGCATGTGGCGCCCAAATGCTTTCCAAAATCTTACCAAGTCTATGCCGTGGACCCCGGCCTTCTTCGACGCGGGGTCGTATAGAACCCTGTACCCCGACGTGGCCGACACAGGAAAACCGCCTCTTTTCCACTACTTGAGGCATGGCCGGCGCGAAGGTCGCGTTCCGGGCATGATGGTCGCTGACCTCTGGGCCGAAGATCTTGAGACAGCACAAAAAGGGAGCGAAATTGGCGCCCTCGAATGGCTCGCCTGTAATGGGTGCCCTAGAGATATTCTGTATGCCCTGATCGCATGTGCGCGATGGTACTGCGCAAGGGGCAGACTTGCCGAAGCAGCAGACTATGCGGAGCGCGCCGCCGAAAGCGATCAGATCATCTCGGGATTTCTGGATCCGTCGCTGCCACTTACCGCGGGAATGATCATGCAGGAAACGGGGCAGGAGGGTCTTGGCCGTGCCCTTCTCAAACGTGCAAGTCGACGTTTCCCGCTGAATTTCGATCTTCGGATCGCCCTTGCGCCGCCCGGCCAGCCGCTGCGCCCTTTGCGCCCGGCCTACCTCTTGCACGACCTTGGGCTAGCCGCCCCTGCTCTTGGAAATGGGTCTGCATTTGACCGTCTGGCCTGCAACGCGTCGCGAGCGGTGGACGGACCACTTGTTACGGTCCTGATGTCCGCGCGCGATGCCGCGACGACCATCGAGACGGCCCTGCGCAGCCTTGTCAGCCAAAGCTGGCGCAATCTTGAGATTCTCGTCATTGATAATGGCTCAACAGATCCCACAGCAGAAATCGCCAAAAGTTGGGAGAAGAAACATCCCGGTATCCGCCTCTTGAACGGGGCGCAGGCCAACGGTGCCTATGGCGCGCGCAACCTTGGCCTTGAGAACGCAACCGGCGATTTCGTAACATGCCTAGACGCCGATGACTGGGCCCATCCCGAGAGGATCGCGCGCCAGATCGCTCCTTTCACCAAGAAACCATGTCTGGCGGCAACTATGTCCGACTGGATCCGGGCCGACGATCATCTGCGTCCCCGATTATTCTGGCGTCAGGACAGAATCATTCACCCCAATCTTTCCTCCCTTCTCTTTCGCCGTTCGCTTCGGGAAGAGATCGGCTATTGGGACGAGGCACCCGCGGGGGCTGACAGTGAATTCCGCGACCGGATCATCGCCCGTTATGGCGCCAGCGCCATAAATGCGGTGCTACCCGGTCTTCCATTGTCGATCGGGAGAGCGCGACCGGGATCGCTCACAACCTCCTCGACCACATCCATTACCAGTCAGCGGGCAGGTCCGCGCGCCAACTATGCCGAGGCAGCAGCTCTTTGGCATAAGACAGGGCCGCTCTTCATGGAACGCGCTCCCAAAAAGCGGCCGTTTCCTCTGGCACTTGTTCCGGCCGCGCCGCCAATGCCTTTCGCTGTGCCAGCAACACCTATGTCTGATACGCGCCGCAAGATCATCGTCTTCGCCCATGCTGCGGGAGCCGAAACCTATGGCGCGGAACGCAGCCTTCTTGACGTGCTGTCAGCCGCGCGAGCAACCGGTGTGGACGCCGAGGTTGTCCTACCAGCGGCAGGAACGGCGCCATATCTTGACGCCCTCACCCCTTTGGTCTCCCGCATCCATGTTTGCCCCCAGAGGCGACGGCGCGGGGGCGCGCCGCCAACCGTTGACGAGGTACAGGGGCTGATACGGATTCTCGACGGCTCTGGCGCCGACGAGGTGCACGTGAACACCTGCACGCTTGATGCCCCGCTCGTCGCGGCGCGGGCGCTGGGCCGCCCTACGGCGCTTTATCTGCGCGAATTGCCAGAGGCTGATCCGCAACTGTGCCGCGATCTCGCCCTCACCCCTGCATTGCTGCGGCACGCCCTGATGAACGAGGCCGATCGGATCATCGCCAATAGCCAGACGACCTTGAACTGGATCGGCGGCGAAAATGCGATCCTTGCCGAAAATCGAATTGATCCTTCCTTGTTCGACCAGCCAGTCCGTGCTGCCGGAGAGCTGCGGATCGGGCTGGTGGGCAGCGGCACCCCGCGCAAGGGCCTTCTGGATTTTCTGCGCATAGCCCGAGAATTGCGAACCGAGACCGGTCTCAAATTCGTTCTTGTAGGCCCGTTGCCGCAGTTGCCCTTGCCGCCAAGGGTTCGCACGACTGGTTTTGCCGAAACCCCCACCAAGGCAATCTCGCACTGCGATATTGTTCTCAGCCTATCGCATTTTGCCGAGAGCTTCGGCCGCTCGATTGCCGAAGCCATGGCCGCGGGCCGGCCCGTGATCGCCTATGACCACGGACATCCATCGGAGCTTTTGAAGAGCGGCGGAGGAATTCTCGTTCCCCGCTTTGACTGGAAATCGGCAGCCCGGCAGATCAGAAGAATTGCGCGCGACAGGGCACTCTATGAACGCCTCTCGGTCGAGGGCCGCGCTGCCGCGAGACCCTTGGCTGAACCTTGGCCCCTTTCCCTTGTCGAGCAGATCTTCGGACTTGGTAATTCTGGTTAACGGATTATTTAGGCTGTTGCTGCCAGCATTGCATGACGCACAAGGCTGGGGGCCGATCTTGAGACTTTTGGTCATCTTGGGCACGCGCCCAGAAGCAATCAAACTCGCTCCGCTCATTCTGTATCTGCGCCGCTTGGCCGGCCTGTCCCTGGGGGTCTGCACGACTGGCCAGCATCGCGACCTTGTCATGGAACCGCTTCGCTTTTTCGGCATTGCGCCGGACTTTGATCTTGAAGTGATGCAGGCCGATCAGACCTTGTCTGACCTCTCGGCAAAGATCCTCACACGACTTGACCCGATCCTGAGAGACGGAGACTACGACCGCGTGGTTGTTCAAGGTGATACGACGTCTGCGATGTGCGGAGCAATTGCAGCCGCGCATCGGGGGATACCTGTCGCCCATGTCGAAGCAGGTCTCAGAACCGGAAACTCCGCTTCGCCTTGGCCCGAGGAAATCAACCGCCAACTCATATCTCGCATCGCCGATCTTCACTTTGCTCCAACGTCGGGCGCTGCGGCTAACCTTCGCGCAGAGGGGATCCCTCAGACGGCCATCCATGTAACCGGCAATACCGGGATCGATGCACTTCTTGCGGCACGATCGAGGCTCGGGAAGCCTGAGCCCCGGCTCTGGCGGGCTCCCGGCCAGAAACTCATACTAGTGACCATGCACCGGCGGGAAAACCTCGGTCGCGGACTATCCGAATTGTGTTGGGCATTGCGAGGGCTCGGCGAGTCCGGTCATCAGATTGTCTTTCCGGCCCACCCCAGCCCCACCGTCCAAGAGAACGCTCGATCCATTCTCGCCGGGGCGCGCGGCGTGCGGATCTTCGAACCGCAGGGCTATCCGCGCTTTGTAGAACTCATGACACAGTCAGACCTCATCATAACCGATTCCGGGGGCGTTCAAGAGGAAGCAACTGCTCTTGGAAAAGCCGCCCTCGTGGTGCGCGACGCAACAGAGCGGCCAGAGGCGATCGTGACCGGCGCGGTGAAGTTGGTCTGCGCCGACCGCCAAGCAATCGCCGCTCAGGCAAAGCGCCTCTTGGCGACCCCGCCGCTACTGAAACCGGCGGATGCCTTTGGCGATGGGCATGCTTCGGAACGGATTGCGCGCATCCTCAAGCAAGTGGCGCAAGAAAAGCTGGCGCAGGTGGCCTGAATGAAGATCGCAGTGCATGGCCTTGGATACATCGGCCTGCCGACAGCGGCGCTCTTTGCAGAGTCGGGCCTCGAAGTTGTGGGAGTGGACATCTCGCCCGATGTCATAGACGCGATCCGGCGCGGGGGGCCCGAAACACGCGAGCCGGGTCTTGCGAAGATGATTGAGCGGGTTGTCGCAGAAGGCTGTCTGCGGGCGGTTTCCAAACCAGAACCGGCCAACGCCCACATCCTTTGCCTTCCCACTCCGGTCGACAGCCAAAAGCGGCCGTTGCTTCGCCATATTGACGCTGCCCTGTCCTCGGTTGCGCCCCACTTACGAGAGGGGGATCTGATCGTTATCGAAAGCACCGTTCCACCGGGCACAACGGAGATGCTAGCTGACAAGATCGCCAGACTGCGGCCCGACCTTCCCAATAAGAGTATCTTCCTCGCCCACTGTCCTGAGCGGGCGATCCCCGGCGCGGCGCTTCGCGAAATCGCGGAGAACGAACGGATCATTGGCGGCCTCTGCCCAACGGCGTCTGAAATGGCCGCGGCTCTTTATCGGCGCATTAGCCGGGCGCGATTGAATCTCACCGACGCCCGAACCGCAGAGCTCTGCAAACTTGCCGAAAATGCCTGGCGCGACACCACCATCGCTTATGCGAACGAGCTTTCGCTCATTTGTCAAAAGCAAGGTGTCGATGTGTGGGGTTTGATCAACCTCGCCAACCGCCACCCACGGGTCAGTATTCCCAAGCCCGGGCCTGGGGTCGGCGGACACTGCCTCGCCGTAGACCCTTGGTTTCTTGTCGATGCAGCACCGGAGTGCACCGAATTCATTCAAGCCGCGCGTTTACGCAACGATGCCATGCCGGAGCAGACAGCCGACAGGATCGAACAGGCGCTTGCCCATCTATCGCGTCCCGCAAGAATTGCCTGCCTGGGTCTGGCCTACAAACCTGACACCGACGACCTGCGCGAAAGCCCGGCTCTTGCCGTGGCCAAAATACTCGCGGATCGCGGCCACGATATTCTGGCCGTCGAGCCCCATATCAAAGCCCTGCCCCCTGCCCTCGCCTCGTTTGGGGCCAGGCTTGTCTCCTGCAAAACCGCGCTAGGGGATGCCGATGCAGTCGGTATCCTTGTTGCTCACCGTGCCTTCGCCGCACGGCGGACAGAGATTGCGCTCCATCCGGCTGTGGTCGATGCGGTCGGGCTATTCAGCGGCACGTTCGGCGACGGCCCCACCATTGACGAGGCTGGACGACGGATAGAGAACGACAACGTCGCCTTCGCCAAGCCCGCTCAGGATTTCCGTGTGGATGCCATCGCTATGGCCGATCTCGACAGGTTTGAGATGCGCGATTCCTTCCGTAACCTGGAAGACCGACCAAACGCCGTTCTCACGGAATAGCGCACTGGCCGGGGCAAGAAGCGCTGCATCGTCGCTCCACTGCACGATCCGCGCCTCAAGGCGGAACCCGTGGCCAAGGCCCTGGCGATCTTCCGAAGGTCCGGTGAAGTTGATGGTAACGTCGACCCGCTGCTCTTGGACACCAAGCGCCGAAATTCGGGTTGTAGCGACCGGATCGATCCGTGCAACAACGCCCTCAAGCGTTGTTCCTCCGCCCCAACCGCCAAGCAGAACGGACGCGCCGGCCTCGATGGAAACAGCATCCGACGACAGAAGATCGACAACAACCTCAAGATCGGACTGAATGTCACCAATCTCGAGAATGGGCGAGCCAGCGACAACCATGGCGCCGCCGACCTGATAGATCTGAAGAACCTGCCCATCAGCCGGAGCGGCGATCACCTCTTCCGCCATACCCGGCACGGCGGGGGAGATCCCCGCAATCCGTTGCCCTTTGCCGATTGCATCGCCCGAACGAAGGGTGATCCGCTCCAGGGCCCCGGTCGTCGGGGCCGACACCAACGTGATATCGCGAACCCGCGTTTGGCCCTCCTCGTCAATGGTCACCATTAGCGGTCCACGCCCCACCGCTCCCAGATCGACCAATGCTGGCTTGGGCCAGAAAGCATAGGCCATCGCGGCGGCGATCAAGGCTATCGCAACGAGGGTCAGGAAATTTCGTGAACGGCGGCGTTTCTGGGCCATGGGTCTACTCCCGTGTTTTCAGGGCCGTGGTGATATCGGCCCGGTCTAGGTCACGTTTCACAAGCCAGCCGGAAAAGAGCGCGGCGGCGATTACGACAAGCGCCGAATAGCCGTGGCTTTCGGGCAGGAAGAGCGCAGGGATCTGGTAGAGCTCGGTCGAAAATCCTTCGGCAACAGCAGAGGACATAAAGTGCCCCATCAGCGAACCCAGCGGCAGCGCCAAGAGGGTGACCACTGCAAGCTCTCCCAACAGGACAAAGGCTGTTTCGCCTCGATGGAAACCGATCACGCGCAGGCTTGCCAGGTCGCGGGCGCGCTCGGCCTGGGCCACGCGAGCGGCGTTGTAGACGATGCCGAAGGTGATGATGAACGCGACAAGCCCCATGACATAGCGGGTCGCGCCCGCGCCTTGGTTCATCAGCGTCTCGAAGGCGGTCCGCATCTCGGATTTCAGGCTTACGCCAGCAATCATCGGCATATCGCGCAGGGCGGCGAAAATCTCTTGCTCATGCGCCTTGTCGATCCTGAGATAGGCACCCGATGCCAGCCCCGGCTCGCCCAAGGCCCGATTGAGCGCGTCCATCCCCATATAAGCCGGCGCCCCCAGAAGGCTCTGCGCAATCGCCACAACCGGGATCTCGAGCACGGGCTGACTGCCGCCCATCACTTCGATCGTCAGCATCTCGCCCGGCGTGATGCCAAGCAGATCGGCCAGTTCCCTGGCAAGAACGACGCCATTTTCAGGCATTTCGATGGTGGCATAGTCGCTGTCGATGGCGCGGATCAGTTCCGGCGCGTCCGTAAGGCCGGTAATCGCGCCCTGATGGCTGAAACGACCGTTGCGAAGAACCGCACCCACCGCTCGGGTCGGTTCGACCACATCAACCCCCGGAATTCGGCGGAGTGCAAATATCGCATCCTCGCCGACGGGCCGTGCGAAACCCACCGTCACGTCAGAGCGGTCAACCACGGTGAAAGTCAGATCGAGGGTGCGCTCAAACCCCGCATAGATCGTGATCATCGACAGGGTGAGCGCCATGCCCATGGCAATGCCGAGTACCGCGCCAAGCATCCGCCCCGGCTGGCGCGTTACGCGTCGAAGAACCATCCGGCTCGGCTGGTCGAGATATTTCGCAAACCAGGCCCCAATCTGCCCGGCGGCGCTGTAGTCTGCCGGCGCGGGCGGCCGCATAGCATCGGCGGGCGCCATTCGAAAGATCCGCCGCATGACGAAAAGCCCGCCGATCGAGGCCGAAAGGATCGAGACCGAAACGCCCATAACGAATGACTTCGGATCAAGGACGAAAACGAGGAACGGAAATTTGAAATACACAGTATAGAGATTGATCATCGCGCGTCCGGCGCCGATGCCGATCAAGCAGCCGGCAATGGCCCCGCCGGCCGCGATCACCAGCACCATCTTCATATAGTGCCAGCCGACCTCGCGGTTGCGATAGCCGAATGCTTTCATCAGGCCTATCTCTTCC
Source organism: Marivivens sp. (assembly GCA_024642185.1). Classification (GTDB taxonomy): domain Bacteria; phylum Pseudomonadota; class Alphaproteobacteria; order Rhodobacterales; family Rhodobacteraceae; genus RFZI01. The sequence goes on from JAHEBR010000003.1 coordinate 30,325, forward strand.
CGTTCAGCCTGCACCATGCGGCTGACAACGATGTAGAGAAGAAACGCCGCCACGGCGAGGAAGAAGGGCGGAACGCCCGAGGCGCTGGCCTCAAGCCCGCTCATTTCCTCGGAAACAAACCGGTTGGAATATTGATCCGCAAGCCCATAGGCTCCGCCACCGCCGAAGGGTTTGAGAACGCGGTCGATCTCTTCCAGAACAGACGCTTCGCGGGCATCCCGATTGATCGAAAAGAGCGCCTCGCCGAAGGCGCCAACCATGTCATAGGCGGCAGCCATAGCATCGCGATTCATCCAGATCACCCCAAAGCGGGCGTCATCTGGCACAAGCTCGCCCGGGGCCGTGGTATAGAGGTATTCGGGCGATCGCGCGGTTCCGGCGATCCGATATTCCCGCTGGGCGCCGTTGATCGTGGCAATCAGGCTGTCACCGGCGACTAGCCCGTTCGCTTCGGCAAAACTGTCGAGCAAGACGATCTCTTCTGGGTGCGCGGCATCAAACATCCGCCCGGTGCTCATGTAGATCGCGTTAAGCCCCGGCTCCCCTCCGGGCGGCAGCGAAAGTGCTCGGCCCATGACCGGAAGATCGCGTGACGGGATGTTGATCAACACCATGCCGGTCACGCGGGTTTCGACCCTCGATACGCCGTCAATCGCGGCAAGCTGTGCGGCAACGGAATTGGGGGCGCGAAGAACCGGCGCAAAGATATCGGCGAGGCGGTAACGCTCATAATATTCCGCGCGCGTTTCCTGAATCGAGTGCACAAGACCCGACATCATCACCTGCATCATCACGCCCAGCGCAATGACAAGGCCAATGGCAGCCACCTGCCCCTTCACGCGACGCAGATCGCGCCAGAGCTTTTTGTCGAGAGGGCTCACCAGGCCAGCTCTTCGGGATCGACGCGGGTCTTGTTGACCGTGACCTCAAGGATGCCACCATCCGCGAAGCGGATCACACGGTCGGCCATAGCTGCCGTGGCGGCAGCGTGAGTAATGATGAGAACCGTTGTCCCAAGCCGATCGTTCACATCCCGCAAAACCCGAAGAACGGCGCGGCCGGTGGTGCTGTCGAGAGCGCCGGTCGGCTCGTCGCAAAAGAGAACTTCGGGCTGTTTCGCCACGGCCCGCGCAATGGCGACCCGCTGCTGTTCGCCCCCCGAAAGCTGGGCCGGAAAGTGATGGCGGCGCTCGCTAAGGCCCACAAGCGAAAGCGCCTCGCCTGCGTCCATAGGATTGCGCGCGATCTCGGTGACAAGCTCGACGTTTTCCTCGGCCGTCAGGCTCGGCATCAGGTTGTAGAACTGAAAGACAAAGCCGACGTGATTGCGCCGATAGAGCGTCAGCGCCGCATCATCCAAATCTGTCAGACAAGTGTCGGCGAAATGGGCGGTGCCTTCAGTCGGGCGATCCAGGCCACCAAGGATATTCAGAAGTGTAGACTTTCCCGAACCCGATGGCCCAAGAAGCACAACGATCTCGCCTTTCGGGATTTCCATGTCGACGCCACGCAACGCGTGAACAGCGGTGCGACCTTCGCCATAGACTTTGGTTAGCCCCGAGGCGCGAAAGGCCGGAGCGGTTTCGGCAGCCACGGATTTGGTCGAACCAGCTTTCTTTGCCATCGTCAAATTTGCCTTGCCTACACCAAACCATACATTGTGCGAGGCGCATTCGCTTGCACACCCCCAACAGACTGGCCGGATTTCCGACGGTCGGCAAGGGCACCGAAAAAGGTTTGCAGTTGGAAAGGCTACGGCTCTTGATCCAGAGCAAAGAAAAAGGGCCTGGCGATCCTTCGCCAAGCCCTTGAAATCTCTGGTAGCGGAGGAGGGACTTGAACCCCCGACACGCGGATTATGATTCCGCTGCTCTAACCAACTGAGCTACTCCGCCAACGCGGTGCGAGGTAGTCCGTGGGTCAGGCGGCGTCAAGAGGAAAAGTCGCGAGCGTTGCCCCCTTTTCCATGCGCTCCTGAGCCGCTAGCACTGGTCCGAACCCCGAAGGAGATTGCCATGTCCCTGCCGCTCGACCGTTTCGCAGCCGCCATCGGCGCGCGCAATGTCCTGACCGGCAAGGATACAGCCCCTTGGGATCAGGATATAGCCGGCGAATTCGTCGGTCCGCCCGCTGCTGTGCTGCGGCCTGCCTCGACCGCCGAGGTTTCCGCGATCCTCGAGATCGCGTCCGAGACCAAGACCCCGATCGTGCCGGTCAGCGGCAGGACCGGCTTCAACGGCGCGGCCTTTGCGCCGGGCGGCATCAAGCTCTCGCTCGACCGGATGAACCGAATTCGTGAAGTCCGCCCCGCCGCCCGTGCCATCGTGGCTGAAGCCGGTGTCGTTTTAACTAAGTTGCACGATGCTGCAGACGAGCAGGGCCTGGTCTTCCCGCTCACCTTCGGCGCGCGGGGTTCGGCCATGCTGGGCGGTGTCCTCTCGACCAATGCGGGCGGCTCCAACGTTTTACGCTATGGCAATACCCGCGATCTCTGCCTCGGGGTCGAGGTGGTGCTGGCCGATGGCCGGGTGCTCGATCTGATGAGTGCCCTGCACAAAGACAACACCGGCTATGCGCTAAAGCACCTCTTCATCGGCGCCGAAGGCACGCTCGGCGTCATCACAGCCGCGGTGATGAAACTCGCCCCGCGCCCCCGCGCCTATCTGACCGCCACGGTCGCGCTCAGGAGCCTTGGCGATGCGCTCGATCTTCTCAACCGGCTGCAGGTGGAAAGCGGCGGCGCGGTCGAGGCCTTCGAATATATGCCGCGCGAATACATCGAAGGGCATCTCAAGCTCGATCCCAAGGCCCGCCCGCCCTTTGCCGATCGATACGATGTGAACGTGATGATCGAGCTTGGCATCACCTCCTCGCTTCTGGCCGCCCAGCGCCCCGACGGCACGCGCCCCGCCGACGAGATGCTCGAGACCGTCTTGGCAGAGATGCACGAGGAAGGCGCCCTGCTGGACGCGGTGATCGCCACAAGCGAGGCGCAAAGGCGCGAGATGTGGACACGCCGCGAATCCGCCGCCGCGATTGCCTATCTCCGCGCCTGTCGGCTCGACAACGATATCGCCCTGCCGCTCGACCGGATCGAAGAATTCTATGCCCGCGTCCGCCCGCGCCTTGCCGCCATCGACCCCCGGATCGACGAGCTGACCGTCGCGCATCTGGGCGATGGCAACCTGCACTATACGCTTTACCCCACCTCGGACGACGAGGCCCTGCACGACCGCCTGCGCGAGACTGTCGAAGACGTGGTGGCCGAGCTGGGCGGCTCGTTCTCGGCCGAGCACGGCATCGGCCTTTACAAGCTGCCGACGATGCGGCGGCGCAAGCCGGCCGAGGTGCTGGCGGCGATGCGCTCGGTCAAGCGGGCGCTTGATCCCGAGAATCTCATGAACCCCGGCAAACTGATCCCGCCGGCCAATTCATGATCCGCCACTTTCGCCTGATCGCTGCCGATCCGACCCTGCGGCTTGTCGTGGGCGCCGTTCTGCTTTTCGGCATCCACGCGGCTTCGGTCGCGATCTATCAGTCGCTCATCGCCATCAGCGTTTTCGGCATCAGCGACAGGTTCTATTCCTTCGTCCTCCTGATCGCGCTCTTTATCTCGGTCGGCGCCTCGGTCGGCGTCGGCATCATCACCGACCAGCGCCCAAGCCGCCGCGCGATGGCCCTCACCGCCTCTGCTCTGATGGTCGCTGGATCCGCGCTCGTCTGGATGGGCAATTCACCTGTCTATTTCGTCATCGCGCATATGCTTCTGCTGCCCGCCAGTGGTTCACTCTTCGGCCAACTCTTTGCCGTGGCCAGGCTCGCTTCCGCACCACTCGCCCCGCAAGACAGGGATGCCATCCTCACCATCGTCCGCGCCACCTTTGCTGTCCCCTTTATGATTGTCCTGCCACTCTGGGGCATGGCCTTCGATAGCGGGCTTTCGCTTCTGACAATCTACCCGGTCGTCCTTTTGGTCTCTCTCTCACTTCTGGCGCTGATCTGGCGACGCTGGCCCGCCGACAGCGCGGCCCCCTGGACCGAGCAGAAATCTGGCCTCGGTTTCCGCGCGTCAATCGGCGAGATGGTGGCGCCGCCTGTCTTGATCCGCGTCATGTTGATGGGGGCGATCCATTCCGGTTCGGCCATCTCCGGCGTTGTGGTCGGCCTCATCTTCAACGAAGCCGCCGGGCGCGGCGCGGGCGATGTGGGCCTCTTCTTCGGCCTCTTCGTGGCGGTCGAAGTGGTTGTCACGCTTTCGGTCGGCCAGCTCCTCCGCGTCATGCCCCGTCTTTGGATCATAACGTCCGGCGCTGGCATCTATGCCCTGTTCCTTGGGCTTCTGCCGATCCTTGCGCCAACCCCGTGGGTTTGGGCGCTCGTCTTTCCCGCCGGAGCGGGCGGCGCGATGATCTATGCCTTGGCCATCGGCTATCTGCAGGATCTGATGGGCCGCCGCGCAGGGGCCGGTGCCTCACTCATCGCGCTTCAGCGCCTGTCGTCCGATGGCCTGAACGCTTTGTTGTTCGCCATCGGCACATGGATCAGCGGCTATGGTCTTGTCTCGATCCTTGGCGCAGCAACGCTCTTTGCGGCGATCATTGCGATCCTCTGGCTTGATCGGGGCCGCGAAGCCTAGAAGAAGCCCGGACCCGCCTTTTCCAGCATCTTGCGCGCCATCTCGCGGCCCAACGCCGCGCCATCCTCGATGGGCGCCGTCTGGTCGTCGCTGATAACTTCCGAGCCATCGATCCGCAGGATCTCACCCCGCAGACGCAGGTTGTCGCCGCCCAATTCCGCAAGCCCCGCAATCGGCGTCTGGCACGACCCATCGAGCGCCGCCAAAAACGCCCGCTCGGCCGCAAGCCGCTGGCCCGTGGGGCCGTGATGGATCGCCTCGAGCATCGCCGCCGCCCGCGAATCGGCCAGCCGCCGTTCAATCCCGATCGCGCCCTGCGCCACGGCGGGAAGGATGTCTTCGGGCGCAATCGCTTGGCGTGGCACGTCCGTCATGCCAAGCCGGTTGAGCCCCGCCATCGCCAGAAAGGTCGCCTCGGCCACCCCTTCCGACAGCTTGCGCAACCGCGTCTGCACGTTGCCGCGAAACTCGACGATCTGCAGATCGGGCCGCCGCGCCAAGAGCTGCGCCTTGCGACGAAGCGACGAGGTTCCCACCACCGCGCCCTGCGACAGATCCGCGAGCGCCCCGCCACCAAGCGAGACAAAGGCATCGCGCACATCCTCGCGCGGCAGATAGGTGTCGAGGATCAGCCCCTCGGGCTGCTCCACCGGCATATCCTTCATCGAATGCACGGCAATGTCGATCGAGCCATCAAGCAGGGCATCCTCGATCTCGCGGGTGAAAAGCCCCTTGCCGCCGATCTCTTTCAGCGGCCGATCCTGCACTGCATCGCCCGTGACCTTGATCACGACGATCTCAAACGCCTCTTGCGGCAAGCCAAAGGCCGCCCTCAAACGATCCCGCGTCTCATGCGCCTGCGCGAGCGCAAGCGGCGATCCACGGGTTCCGATCCGGAAGGGCGAGGCGGGAGAAGGCAGGTTTTGCATCATATGCGCCTTCTAGCCGCGCCAAACCCGCCCGACAATGG
>JAHEBR010000308.1 GCA_024642185.1 Marivivens sp.
CACCCTCTGCGTCGACCGTATCTATAACGAGAACCTCCCCGAAGAGGATCAGATCCCGGCCTGCGTCCGGACCTGCCCCGCCGGCGCACGGCATTTCGGCGATTTCGCCGACCCGGAGTCGAACGTCAGCAAGCTCACCGCCGAACGTGGTGGGATGGACCTGATGCCCGAACAGGGCACCCGCCCGACCAACAAATACCTGCCGCCGCGCCCCAAGGATTGCAGCGGCGAGATCAACACCCTCGCGCCGCTTCTCGAGCCGGTAGCCACCGATGGCAAAGGCTTTGTCGGCTGGCTCGACAAAATGCTGTCGGCCCTTCCCGGAGGTAACGCCTGATGCATCCCGCAAAGTCTGTCATCATCTTCACCACGCTTTCGGGCATCGGCTTTGGAATGCTCTTCTTCATCGGCCTTGGCATGATCGTGCCCGAGGGCCTCATGGCCTTCATCTGGTTCGCCATTGCCTATCTCTTTGCCGTGGGCGGCCTCATTGCCTCGACCTTCCACCTCAAGCACCCCGAGCGCGCGCTTCGCGCATTCACCCAGTGGAAAACAAGCTGGCTCAGCCGCGAAGGCGTCTTGTCTGTGATCGCGCTTCTCGTGATGGCCGTCTACGGTGCCGGTCTCGTGTTCCTCGGGACGCGGTTCGCCTATCTAGGCTATGCGGGCGCGGCCTTGTCGGTCCTGACGGTCTTTGCGACCTCGATGATCTATGCCCAGCTCAAGACCGTGCCGCGCTGGCGCGATTTCTCGACGCCCCTGATGTTTCTCGGATATGCGGGCGCTGGCGGGAGCCTGATGACCGGACAGGTTGACTATGCTCTCGCCCTCTTGGCCTTGGCTGGCCTCCTGCAGCTTCTCAACTGGATGCGCGGTGACGGGGCCTTGGGCAAGTCGGGCTCGGATATCGGCACCGCCACGGGCCTCGGCACCGCCGCCCAAGTGCGCGCCTTCGAGCCGCCGCATACCGGCACCAACTATCTCCTCAAAGAGATGGTCTATGTCGTCGGCCGCAAACACGCGGGCCGCCTGCGGATCCTGTCGCTTTTGATGGGGATCGGCCTGCCGATCCTGCTTTTGCTCGCGCCCTTCGGCCATATGCTCGCCGCGCTTGCCATCGTCTCGCATATCGTCGGCGTCTTCGCCTCGCGGTGGCTGTTCTTCGCTCAGGCCGAGCACGTGGTCGGCCTCTACTACGGCAAGCGCTAGGCGCAGATGCAACCCTTTGGCCAGACTGCTGGCGGCAAAGACGTTCACCGCATTGAGATTTCCGCCGGCGATCTGACGGTTGGCCTCCTCACCTTGGGGGCCAATCTGCATTCCGTGCGGCTGGCGGGTGTGCCCTATGATCTGACGCTCGGTTCAGACCATCTGCCTTACTACGCAAAAGAGATGCGCTATCACGGCGGGATCATCGGCCCTGTCGCCAATCGCATTGGCGGCGGGCGGGTGCGGATCGGCGGCATGATGCACGAACTCGAGCGCAATCAGGACCGCAAGCATTCGCTGCATTCAGGCCGCAACAGCACCCACTATCAGATCTGGCGGCTGGAAGAGCAGGGGCCCGCCTCGGCCACCTTCGAGATCGAGCTTGCCGATGGCGTCTGCGAGTTGCCGGGCAATCGCAAGATCAGGGCGACCTTCGAGGTCAGCGCGCCTGCAAGCCTTCGGCTGACGCTGACCGCCACGACCGATGACACGACGCTGATGAACCTCGCCAATCACAGTTATTGGAACCTCGATGGCTCGGACCGTTGGGAGGGCCATAGCCTGAAAATCGCCGCCGATCACATCCTGCCGATCGCCGACGAGGGCCTGCCCACTGGCGAGATTGCCGAGGTCGAGGGCACGGAGTTCGATTTCCGCGAGACCAGAGCGCCCACACCGGGGAACCCTCCGCTCGACAACAACTTCTGCACAGGCGAGGCGCGCGGGCCCCTGCGGGATGTCTTGTGGCTCAAGGGCAAGAGCGGCGTGACAATGACCATGGCCACGACCGAGCCGGGGCTTCATGTGTTTGACGGGCGCGATGCGGGGCGGCCGGGGCATCAGAACTATGAAGGCCTCGCCTTCGAGGCCCAGCTCTGGCCCGATGCACCGAACCATCCCGATTTTCCGTCGATCCTTCTGCGCCCCGGCGAAACCTATCAGCAGATCACCGAATGGCGTTTTGGCCGCTAGGCCCTAGCCCTTTGCGGCCTTGAACCAAGCCACGATCTTGGCGCGTTCGGCGTCTTCCATGAACGAGACATTGGCCGGCGGCATGGCATTTGTCGCGCCCGCCTGCAGATAGATTTCCTGCGCCTGCGCCGCGATCTGTTCGGGCGTTTCCAGCAGAACGCCCTTCGGCGCCCACATCAGATTGCCATAAACCGGCTCAGAGGTATGGCACATGGAGCAGCGGCCCAGGACGATATCCTGGACCTCTTCAAACCCCGCAGCACTCGCGTATTGCTCGACGAGCCGCGCCGCCATGGCATCCTGTTGCTTGTGGTAGCTCGGCTGAGACGAGAGCCA
>JAHEBR010000309.1 GCA_024642185.1 Marivivens sp.
AAAGCCGAGGTCGCGATAGATATTCGACAGAAACTCGATGAACCGCTTAGTTTCGCTCTCGATCTGGCTTTCCTCGCAGAAGATATGCGCATCATCCTGCGTAAAGCCGCGCACCCGCATGATCCCGTGCAGCGCGCCCGAAGGCTCGTAGCGCGCGCATGAGCCGAACTCGGCCATGCGCAACGGCAGATCGCGATAGGATTTCAGGCCCACGTTGAACACCTGCACATGGCAGGGGCAGTTCATCGGCTTGAGCGCGTTGATCGTCTTCTCGCGGGCGTGCTCCTCGTCAACTTCGACGATGAACATATTTTCCTGATAGTTGGCCCAGTGGCCCGACTTTTCCCACAGATGACGGTTCACGACCTGCGGCGTATTCACCTCGACATAGCCGCCGCGCGTTTGCTGGCGGCGCATATAGTCCTGAAGCTGGGTGTAGATGGTCCAGCCGTTCGGATGCCAAAAGACCTGACCGGGCGCCTCTTCCTGCAGGTGGAACAGCTCCATCTCGCGGCCAAGCTTGCGGTGATCGCGTTTGGCGGCCTCTTCAAGGCGGTGGAGATAGGCCTTGAGGTCGTCCTTGTTGAGGAAGGCCGCGCCGTAGATGCGCTGAAGCTGGGCGCGGTTGGAATCGCCGCGCCAGTAGGCGCCGGCGACGCTCATCAGCTTGAAGGCATCGGCCGGAACCTGCCCCGTATTCTGCAGGTGCGGGCCACGGCAGAGATCCTGCCAATGCCCGTGCCAATACATCCTGAGCGGTTCGTCGCCCGGAATGGCGTCGATCAGCTCGACCTTGTAGGGCTCGTTATTGGCCTCGTAGAACTTGACCGCGCGGGCGCGATCCCAAACCTCGGTGGTCACCGGATCGCGGCGGTTGATGATCTCGCGCATCTTCTTTTCGATGGCGCCGAGGTCTTCGGGCGTGAAGGGCTCGGAACGGTCGAAATCGTAATACCAGCCGTTGTCGATGACGGGGCCGATGGTGACCTTCACCCCGGGCCAGATCTCTTGCACGGCACGGGCCATGATATGGGCAAGGTCGTGGCGCACGAGTTCAAGCGCGGGGGCCTCGTCCTTCATCGTGTTGATGGCGATGGTGGCATCCGCGCTAATCGGCCACTGGAGATCCCAGTGCTTGCCGTCCACCTGCGCGGAGATGGCCTTTTTGGCCAGCGAGGTTGCGATCGAGGCGGCGACCTCGGCAGGGGTCACGCCAGCTTCATAGCTGCGCGAATTACCATCGGGAAATGTCAGGGAAATCTGGCTCATCGGCCTAGCTCCTCGTCGGTTTGGCGCCCACGGAACGCCCGGTTGCGGGTTATGTGTGCAGGCTAGGTGCCGTTTTTGCCGCGCAGCGTCAAGCCCTTCGCCTTGCCTTCCCCCGCCCCCGGCGCGAAGGTGGCGGGCAAGTCACAGGGGGCCGCCATGACCGACTATCTTGTTACGCCGCAGGGCCGGAGGATCGCCTACAACCTGACCGAAGGGCAGGGGGTGCCGGTGGTGTTCCTCGGCGGGCTCAAGTCCGACATGGAGGGGACCAAGGCGATATTCCTCGAGGATTGGGCCGAGAATGAAGGGCGGCCCTTCCTGCGGTTCGATTATTCGGGCCACGGCATCAGCAGCGGCACCTTCGAGGAAGGCGCGATCGGCGACTGGTTCGAGGATGCTTCGGCGGCGATTGATTTGATCGAGGGCAAGGTGATCCTTGTCGGCTCGTCCATGGGCGGTTGGCAGAGCCTTCTCCTTGCCCGCGAGCGGCCCGAGAAGGTGGCAGGGATCGTCACCATCGCCGCAGCCCCCGATTTCACCGAGGATGATATGTGGGCCAAGTTCACCGAGGCACAAAAGGACGAAATGGCCCGGACAGGCTTCGTCGCCCTGCCGTCCGACTATGGCGATCCCTACATCATCTCGCGCCGGATGATCGAAGAGGGGCGGCAGCGCCTTGTCCTGCGCGCGCCGCTGCCGCTGCCGTTTCCGGCGCGGTTCCTGCACGGGACCGCCGATACCGACGTTGATCTTGACTTCGCCCACCGGCTGATCGTCCATGCGACCGGCCCCAACATCCGCCTCACCATCGTGAAAGGTGCGGATCACCGGTTCTCGACGCCCGATTGTCTCGCCTTGATCGCGCAAAGCATCGCCGAGGTGACAGACAGGGTCTCTTGAGGGCTTCTAGTCCCGCATGGCTTGAGGCCCCGCATGGCTTGAGGCATGGTGCGGCAAAGCTGGCGAAGACCCGCGTCTCTAACAAGGCAGATCATGTTTTCAGTTTCTGAGCCCCGTCCATGAGCGATCCTCTTGTCCTACTTCCGGGGCTTCTTTCGGACGCGCGTGTGTTCGAGCCACAGATCGCCGCGCTATCGCGGCATCTGCCGATCACAATCCTTCCGACCGGCAAACGTGATACGGTCGAAGAGGCGGCGACCGAAATCCTTGAGGCGCTGCCGGGCAAGGTTTCACTTTGTGGCATAGGCCTTGGCGGCGTGATCGCAATCGAGATGCTGCGCCT
>JAHEBR010000310.1 GCA_024642185.1 Marivivens sp.
ATCCGGCGCGGGCCCGTCCGGTATCGAAAGGGTCATGGTATCAAAATGATCAAAGGACCATGGATTGTCCTTATGCCCAAGCGGCAGATCAATGGACGCGCCGACGGCCCCGACCTTGACGTTCGAGGCAATGACCGCCGCGCCGCCGCCTGCCGCCGCGCGCATGGGCGCCCCCAAGCGCGGGTGAATGACCGCCCCGCCATGCTCCATGTCGCCCGAAACCCCGACAATCGCGGCTTTGCCATAGGAAACAGGCGGGCGCGACAGCATCTCGATGGCCTGTCCGGCCAATCGCTGCCCGAGTTCAGCACCAATCTCAAACAACGGTGACAGATCGTTTTCAAATCGCCCAGCCAGCGGATTTTTGAAAACCGCCGCGACCGCGACACGGCAAACCGGATCGCAAGGGGTGCCAAACCCGTCGGTCTCGATCACCTCGCGCAGGAATACGATCTTGCGTGTCTGCGTCATGCGTGATCTCCAACTCTGCCAGATGACCCAAGCATCGTCCGAAATTTATGCTGCGTCGAGCATTTCACGAACCCGACCCGAAGCAGATCCCGCGCAGGGTCCCCGTCGCCCCAAACCCACCCTCTGAGGTGGTCCCAGAAAACTGGACATTCAGCTAAGGTGTATCCCAAACCTATGAAGGGATACGAGAATGGCGAAGCGCCGGAATTTTACAGATCAGTTTAAGGCCAAGGTTGCGTTGGAAGCGCTGCGTGGCGACAAGACCGTGCAGGAGATCGCGGCGAAGCACCAGCTTCACCCAAACCAGGTCAGCACATGGAAGCGGCAGGCTATCGACGGGATGGCCGATGTGTTCTCTGCTGGCAAGCAGAGCGGCCCGACCGAGGCGGAGGTCAAAGAGCTGCATGCCAAGATCGGGAGGTTGGCGGTCGAGAACGATTTTTTGTCCGAAGGGCTGAAGCGATGAGCCTGGCAAAGAAACGCACCATGATCGAGCGAGATCACCCTGAGCTGAGCATCAGCCAGCAGTGCAAACTGGTGCGGCTATCGCGGTCGGCGTTTTATTATACGCCGGTCGGGATCGACGCGGATACGCTGGCCATGATGAAAGAGATTGACCGGGTCTTCACCAAATATCCGTTCTTCGGCAGTCGTCAGATCGCTGCCTATCTACGAAGAGAGGGCACAGTTGTCGGGCGGCATCGCGTCAGACGATTGATGACGACGATGGGCCTGGAGGCAATCTACAAACGCCCCCGAACCAGCCAGCGGCATCCGCAGCACCCGGTCTATCCATATCTGCTTCGAGGCATGCAGATCGACCGCCCCAATCAGGTCTGGTGCGCTGATATCACGTTCGTGCCGGTCAAGAACGGCTTCCTGTACCTGGTCGCAATCATGGATTGGGCCACGCGCAAGGTGCTGAGTTGGAGACTGAATAACACAATGCACGCGGACTTCTGTGTGGACGCCTTAAACGAGGCCATCGCCAAATACGGCCCGCCCGAGATCATGAATACCGATCAGGGCAGCCAGTTCACCGGGGCTGCTTGGATCACGACGCTGACCGAAGCTGGGGTGCGCATCTCGATGGATGGGCGTGGCCGTTACCTCGACAACATCTTCATCGAACGGTTGTGGCGGAGCCTGAAGCAAGAGGCGATCTATCTCGAAGAGATCAGCGACGGCTTCCAGGCCAGGCGGGTCATCAAGGACTGGATGACATTCTACAACACCGAGCGGCCCCATTCCGCGCTTGATCGGCTCACGCCAGACGACGCATACTGGGCGGGCTTGGAAAAGCAAAAAGCAGCATGAAACCTAAACCCGATACACTTTAGCGAAGCTGCAAAACTGTCCGAAAAGATGGGACCACTTCAGAAGGCGGCGTTTGGGGTCAGGATGGCGCCGAAGTTTGTAGATATAGCGCCGTGTCACGCCCAGCCGCCCGGCAAGGTCTTCGGGGCGCACCATGAGCGGGAAGGGGTGCGGAGACTTGTCGTCACCAATTTCTTTTGAGTTGGCCTTGGGCATCTGTGTTCCTTTCCAGTCGCGCCAGTTCACACCGGCACGTTGGATGCGGATCGACGGCGAGTGAACGTTGAAAACTAGGCGACTTTTCAACGTCTCAGGTGCGGCTAGATGGCAGCTCGCGGGCCGCCCCCGCTTCTGGCCAAAGCTATTATCGGCGCCAAATCGGCGTTGGATGCGCCCCAAGAATTGATGTTCTCGTGCCTTTGCCCCGCAGCGAATGCGGTTTGGCAGTGCTCTCCTTTGGCGCCCCCGAATTCTCGCTGCCAAGCATCGAGCGAACTCGTGCTTGTCACGTCAAAGCCGTCCATCAGGTCAAACCATACGGCATCGCGGGTTTTCCCCGTCGCGCCCATCCGCCACCGGACAACACCGACCAATTGCCTGCGAGCGTGTATCCTCAAACTCTGCTGACCGTCCTTTTCGCTGGTGAGGATCAGCGGTTTTCCGTCTCCTAGACCTCCCGGCCCACGGAGCATTGAATGTAGGTCTTGGAGCAGGACTGGATA
>JAHEBR010000311.1 GCA_024642185.1 Marivivens sp.
CCGCTATCGAATACGCCAACTGCCATGCTTTGCCCCGTTTTCCCCCAAAGTCCGCCCCGCTTGGCGTGGTGTCAAGCGGGCACCGCGCTCATAGGGCGGATCGGCAGGGAAATCCATGCCCTCGCGCGGCGGATTTCCGCTACTCGGCGGCCGCCTTGGGCGCGGGCCGCGCCAAGGCATCGAGGATCTCGGCCCGCCGCTTGGCGGCTGCCTCGCGGTTCTTCAGCTTGACTGGCCCGAAGCCGCGCACCTGCAACGGCAGGAGCGCCAGCGCAATGGCGGCATCGGGATCGACCGGATGCTCCTGCCCCAGAAGCATCTCCATGTCGTGCTCGTATTCGGCGATGAGCGCCCGCTCCATCCGGCGCTCGGCAGTATAGCCGAAGAGATCGAGCGGCGTGCCGCGCAAGCCCTTGAGCCGCGCGAGAACCGGCCAGAGGGCGGCGAAGGCGGGCCCAAAGCGGCGCTTCTTCGGGCGACCATTGGCGCCCATCGGCGAAATCAGCGGCGGCGCCATGTGCCAGCTCATCTTCAGATCACCTTCGAATTCGGCCTCGGCTTTCTTGAGGGTTTCAAGATGCAGGCGGGCGACCTCGTATTCGTCCTTATAGGCGAGAACCTTGTAGTAGCCCTCGGCAACGGCGTTCTTGAGGGCGGTGTCCTCAAACCGCTCGACCATGCGGCGGTATTTCTCGGCAAGTGACGGACCTTGATAATCGACCAGTCGCTTGGCGCGAAAGTTGATTTTCTCCTGCAAGGAAAGCGGCTTACCGGCCTCTCTTCCAGTAGCAATCGCAGCGGCCTCGGCGGGATGCAGGATCGCCCAGCGGCCAATCTCGAACGCCCGTTTGTTGCGCTCGACCGCCGTGCCGTTGAGAGCAATGGCCTCGATGATCGAGGCATGGCTCAGCGGGATCGCGCCCTGCTGCCACGAGGCGCCGAAGGTCACCATGTTGGAATAGACCGAGTCGCCCAGAAGCTTGCGCGCCAGCTCCGAGGCGTCGAACACCGCCAAACCCTCCCGCAGACGTGCTTCAAGAGTGAGGCGCAACCTGTCGACAGGCAAACGGAAATCCGGCTTGCGGGTGAAATCTCCGGTGATGATCTCGTGCCCGTTCACCGCCGCCTTGGTGCGGCCCGTGGTGGTCAGCTCCAGCGTCTTGGAACCGGCCGAGACCACCAGATCGCCGCCGATCAGCGCGTCACACTCGCCCACCGCCACACGGATCGCGTTGATATCGGCGGGGCTCTCGCCGATCCGGCAGTGGACATGGACCGCGCCGCCCTTTTGCGCGAGGCCCGCCATCTCCATCATGCCCGCGCCCTTGCCGTCGATATGCGCGGCCATGGCGAGAATAGCGCCGATGGTCACCACGCCGGTGCCGCCAACGCCGGTCACGACGATATTGTGCGTGCCGTTGATCTTGGGAAGCGCAGGATCTGGAAGATCAGGGATATCAAGGGTTTCCGTGGCGCTCTTGCGAATATTCGCGCCTTCGATGGTGACAAAGGACGGGCAGAACCCGCTGAGGCAACTGAAATCCTTGTTGCAGGACGACTGGTCGATCGCCCGCTTGGTGCCAAGTTCGGTTTCAACCGGCACGATCGAGACACAGTTCGACTGCACCCCGCAATCGCCGCAGCCTTCGCAGACGTCGGTATTGATGAACACCCGCTTGTCGGGATCGGGAAACTCGCCCTTCTTGCGGCGGCGGCGCTTCTCGGCGGCGCAGGTCTGCACATAAACAATGACCGATACGCCTTTGATCTTGCTAAACTCTTCCTGAACACGCGGCAGATCGGCGCGTTCGTATTTCATCAGCCCCGAAGGGAAGCGCGAGAGGTCGATCTCTTCCTTCTCGTCATAGACGAGCGCGATCTTCTCGACCCCCATCGCCACCAGCTCGCGGCAGATGTGATCGGCCGAAAGCCCGCCCTCGTTGCGCTGGCCACCGGTCATGGCGACGGCGTCGTTGAAGAGGATCTTGTAGGTGATGTTCACATCCGAGGCGAGCGCTGCGCGGATCGCCTGAATGCCCGAGTGGTTGTAGGTGCCATCGCCGAGATTCTGGAACACGTGCTCGCGTTTGGAAAACTTGGCCTCGCCGATCCAGTTGGCACCCTCGCCGCCCATATGGGTATAGCCGCTGGTCTCGCGGTCCATCCAAAGCGCCATGATATGGCAGCCGATGCCGGCATAGGCGCGCGATCCTTCGGGAACCTTGGTCGAGGTATTGTGCGGACAGCCCGAGCAGAAATAGGGGGTGCGGGCGGCGATATCGGGGGCGTTCTCGGCCCGCCGCGCCTCGCGCACCTTCGCCAGATAGCCCTCGAGCGCCTCGGAGCCACAGCCCTCTTCGATCAGGATATCGCCCACCTTTTCGGCAACCAGCATCGGGTCGATCGCCATGCGGGTCGGGAAGAGCTCTTCCTCGTGCATCCCGCCCGCGCCGCTCTTATACCAGCCATAGACGCGGCGGCCCTGACGGTCGTCAAAGATCGCTTCCT
>JAHEBR010000072.1 GCA_024642185.1 Marivivens sp.
GGCGCTGGGCGGCCGACATCGTCTGGCGCGCGCCCATGCCGAACTTGCGGCTGGCTTCCTGCTGCAGCGTCGAGGTCATGAACGGCGGAGCGGGGTTGCGCGTGGCGGGCTTGGCCTCGACCGATTTGACCGCCAGAGCACGGCTTTCCACGGCGCGCACAGCCATCTCGGCCCGCATCGCATCCGCCAGATCGAATTTCTCGAGCTTCTTGCCGGCAAGGTTCACGAGGCGGGCCTCAAACTCCTGCCCGCGCGGGTTCTTCAGCCGCGCCGTGACCGACCAGTATTCCTGCGCCCGGAAGGCCTCGATCTCCATCTCGCGCTCGACGATGAGCCGCAGGCAGACCGATTGCACGCGGCCTGCCGATTTCGCGCCCGGCAGTTTGCGCCAAAGGACCGGCGAGAGGTTGAACCCCACGAGATAATCGAGCGCGCGGCGGGCGAGATAGGCTTCGACCAAGGGCGCGTCGATCTCGCGGGGATGGGCCATCGCTTCGGTCACGGCGGATTTGGTGATGGCGTTGAAGGTGACGCGGCTGACGGCGGTATCCTTCTTGATCGCCTTGCGCGCGGTCAGCGCCTCGCGCAGGTGCCAGCTGATCGCCTCGCCCTCGCGGTCGGGGTCGGTGGCGAGGATCAGATTGGGATCGTCCTTGAGCGCATCGGCAATCGCCTTGACGTGCTTTTTGCTGTCGGAGGCGATCTCCCATTCCATCGCGAATCCCTGCTCGGGATCGACCGAACCATCCTTGGGCGGCAGGTCGCGGACATGGCCGTAGGAGGCAAGGACGGTATATTCTGACCCGAGATATTTGTTGATTGTCTTGGCCTTAGCCGGGGATTCAACAACAACTACGGGCATATCCAACCTTAATTTCTGGGGGCAATGTTCAGGTCGCGCACCATGGGTGAGGGCCCAAGGCATTGTCAATCCACTGATCGGCGGAGATGCGAAATGGCGGGCAAGAGCGATCCGGCGGGCGGTCTCTTGCGCCGTGCGGCCCTAGTCGACCCGGGCCAAAAGGCCACCCGGCTGGCGATGGATGCGGCCAGACAGTTCAAGATCGAGAAGCGCGGGCGAAACAGCCGCTGCGGGCGCGGAGATGTCGCGGATCAGTTGATCCTCGGCCAGCGGCGAAGGGCCGAGGCGGGCGAGGATCTGACGGTGAAGATCGGCTGTTTCCCGCAAGGATCGCGTTGGCCGGGTCCGGACCGGCTCGGGCGCTGCGGGCGTAGGCGCCGCCAACTCCTGCGGCTGGGCATTCAGTGCCTCGATCACATCCGCCGCCGAGCGCACCAGAACCGCGCCATCGCGGATCAGGTGGTTGCAGCCGCCCGACCGGGCATCGAACGGGTGCCCCGGCACCGCCAATACGTCGCGTCCAATCGAAAGAGCCGCCTCGGCTGTGATGAGGCTGCCGGATTTCGCGGCCGCCTCGATCACCACGACCGCTCGCGCCAAGCCGGCGATCAGGCGGTTGCGCGTCGGGAAATGTCGGGCTTGCGGCTGAAGGCCCATGGGCTGTTCCGACAGGCGCAGGCCAAGATGGCCGATATCGTGGGTGAGGGCCGTGTTTTCCTGCGGATAGATATGGTCGACCCCGCCCGCCATCACGGCGATCGTGCCGGTGGTAAGCGTCTGCCGGTGCGCCTCGGCGTCAATCCCGCGCGCAAGGCCGGAAACGATAACGATGCCCTCTTCTGCCAGCTCCGCCGCCACGCGCCGCGCCATGCGCAGGCCGAGCGACGAGGCGCTGCGCGCGCCGACGATGGCCACGATGCGACGTTGGAGCAGCTCAGGCTTGCCGACAACCCAGAGCATCGGCGGCGCATCGGAAAGGGACGTCAACGCCTCGGGATAGTCGGCCTCGCCGCGAAAGATCAGCCGCGCCTGTGCGGCCTTGCCCGCCTTCATCTCGGCGGCGACCACGCCCTCTGGGCAAACCGCATAATCCGCCAGCCCCGCGTCACGGGCCAAGCGGGGCAGGGCTTCAAGCGCATTGCCCGCCGACCCGTGTTCGCTGAGGAGGCGATAGAAGGTCGAGATCCCGACCCGCCTTGAGCGCAACAGACGGAGCGCCGAAAACCGGTCAGCTTCCGTGGTGGGTGGGAGTGGGGGGTGAGTGGAAGAACTGTTGTCTCCTGTCATCCGGCCCTCCGTCTGTTGCCAGACCGTTCTAAAGCCGGAATGGTTAACCACAGGTAAAGCCCCGCCGGATAATTGAGCCCGCTCAGCCGCCGGCCCCGCCAATGGTCAGCCCGCCAATCAAAAGGCTTGGCTGGCCTACCCCCACCGGAACCCACTGGCCGCCCTTGCCGCAATTTCCGATACCCGGATCAAGCGCCATGTCGTTGCCGATCGCGCGGATTTGTCTCAGCGCGGTCGGCCCGTCCCCGATCAGTGTCGCACCCTTTACCGGGGCGCCGATCGTGCCGTTCTTCACCCGATAGGCCTCGGTGCAGCTGAAGACAAACTTGCCGTTGGTGATATCGACCTGCCCGCCGCCAAAGCCCACCGCATAGATCCCGTCTTTCAGATCGGCCACCATCGCCGCCGGATCGGCATCGCCCGAAAGCATATAGGTGTTGGTCATCCGCGGCATCGGCGCATGGGCATAGCTTTCGCGGCGGCCATTGCCGGTGGGGGCCACACCCATCAGCCGGGCGTTCTGCCTGTCCTGCATATAGCCCACAAGGATACCATCCTCGATCAGCACGTTTCTCTGGCTCGGCGTGCCCTCGTCGTCGACCGTGATCGATCCGCGCCGGTCGGGGATCGTCCCATCATCCAAGACAGTCACACCCCGCGCGGCGACCTCTTTTCCCAAGAGCCCGGCAAAGGCGCTTGTGCCCTTGCGGTTGAAATCCCCCTCAAGGCCATGGCCGATGGCCTCGTGCAACAAGATCCCCGGCCAGCCGGGCCCAAGAACCACATCCATCACACCGGCCGGTGCCGCTTCGGCCTCGAGGTTGACGCGCGCGATGCGCAGCGCCTCGCGCACATGGCCCTGCCAGACATCCGTGGCGATCACGCCCCCCAGATCGACTCGCCCGCCGCCGCCCGCGCCGCCGCTCTCGCGGCGGCCGTCCTTCTCGACGATGACCGAAACATTGAGCCGCGCCATCGGCCGGATATCGGTCACCAGCGTGCCCTCGGGGCGCAGAATCGCAACTTCCTGAAGCGAGGCAGCGACCGAGGCCGAAACCTGCACAACACTCGAATCAAGGCCGCGGGCATAGGCGTCGATCTCGGCCAGAAGCTCGACCTTGGCGGGGAATGTCGCCCCGAGCATCGGATCGGCATCGGTATAGAGCCTGCGGTTGGTGGCCCGCGGCGCTTCGGCCATCGTGCCGCCGCCGCTGCCGACAGCAAGGCGAGTGGTCGCCACGGCGCGCTTGAGCGCCTTCTCCTCAAGCGTGGTCGAATGGGCATAGCCCGCGGTCTCGCCCCGCACGGCGCGCAGGCCAAACCCTTCGGAGGCGTCAAAGCTTGCGGTCTTCAAGCGGCCATCGTCAAACGACAAGACTTCCGATCGCCGCCGCTCGAGAAATAGTTCGCCATCATCCGCGCCCGCGGTGGCGTCCCGCAGGTGCCTGAGCGCGGTATCCTGATCCAGCGCGGTCTCGAAGGGGCGGAAAGCTTCTGACGACATGTGTTTTCCTCGATATTGCGGCCACTCGATGCAAAAAGCGTCCGTTTGCCGCAATTGCAGTTCTTGAGTTGTGCGTCAGGATATGTGAGATGCATTCGCGGATACAACGGGATTCCGCCCCGTGCATCTGTGCGGAATCCTAATTGGGCGTGACAGCACGCCGTCAAGAACAGGGTATGACATGCGACTGACCAACCTCGTCACCAAGCTTTCGGCTGCAGCCGGGCTGATCTTTGCCGCCGCTGCCGCCAGCGCGCAGGCCGTCAACCAGCAGCTCGAGATCATCGGCGCGCCAAAGGCCGATGGCATTGGCTTCCAGCCGGCCTCGTCCGAGCTGGCCCGCGATCTTCAGTGGCTCGACGGGATGATCCTCGTCATCATTACGGCAATCGTGATCTTCGTTGTGGCACTTCTGGCCTACATCATCGTCCGCTACAACAAGCGCGCCAATCCGAACCCCGCCAGCTTCTCGCACAACTCGCCGCTCGAGGTGGCCTGGACGATTGTTCCGATCCTGATCCTCGTTTTCATTGGCGCCTTCTCGCTGCCGATCCTGTTCAAGCAGCAGGAGATTCCTGAAGGCGAAATTCACATCAAGGTGACCGGCAACCAGTGGTACTGGAGCTATGAGTACACCGACGAAGGCATTGCCTACGACAGCTTCATGATTGGCTATGGCGAGGGCAACCTCAACCCGTCGATCAGCGCCCAACTGGCCGAAGCCGGCTATTCCGACAACGAGTTCCTTCTGGCCACCGACACTGCTGTCGTGATCCCGGTTGGCGCTGTCGTCGTAATGCACCTCACCGGTGCCGACGTGATCCACTCCTGGACCATTCCCGCCTTCGGCGTGAAGCAAGACGCCGTTCCGGGCCGCATCAGCCAGCTCTGGTTCGCTGCCGAGCAGGAAGGCATCTACTTTGGCCAGTGTTCCGAGCTTTGCGGCAAGGACCACGCCTATATGCCGATCACCGTCAAGGTTGTCAGCGAAGCGGCCTATGCCGAGTGGCTGGCTGCCGCCAAGGAAGAGAACGGCGTCTGATCGCCGCCTGATCTGAGACAGGGCGGGCGCTGCCTGCCCTGTGTGTTTGGGCCCGCTTGGCGGGTCCAGTCACTTCTGACGGGGCCGTCCCGCCGCCAAATGGAAGTATGATGACCGACGTGAGCCTAGAGCAGACATCGCATGAAGCCGGGATGGGCGATTACTTTGCCCTTCTGAAGCCCCGCGTGATGTCGCTGGTGGTCTTTACCGCCCTTGTCGGCCTTGTCGTGGCGCCGGTGCCGGTGCATCCCTTCATTGCCTTCGTCGCCATCCTGTGCATCGCCGTCGGCGCAGGCGCCTCGGGCGCGCTGAACATGTGGTGGGATGCCGATATCGACCGGATCATGCGCCGCACCGCCAAGCGGCCGATCCCCTCGGGCCGCGTCCAGCCGGGCGAGGCGCTGGGTCTTGGCCTGACGCTCTCGGCCTTCTCGGTCATCCTTCTGGCACTGGCGACCAACCTCCTTGCCGCGGGCCTTCTGGCCTTCACCATCTTCTTCTATGCCGTCATCTATTCGATGTGGCTCAAGCGTTCGACGCCGCAGAACATCGTCATCGGCGGCGCCGCGGGTGCCTTCCCGCCGATGATCGGCTGGGCCGTGGCCACGGGCGGGGTCAGCCTCGAATCGATCCTGATGTTTGCGCTGATCTTCATGTGGACCCCGCCGCATTTCTGGGCGCTGGCGATCTTCGTGAAGTCTGACTACGGCAACGCCGGCGTGCCGATGCTGACCGAGACCCACGGCCGCCGCGTCACCCGCAATCACATCATGGGCTATATGATCGCGCTCGTGCCGGTCGCCATTGGCATCGCCTTCACCTCGATTGGCGGGCCGATCTATCTGGCGACCGCCGTGGTCCTTAATCTGTGGTTCCTCAGGGCCTGTTTCCGCGTCTGGCGGCGCGACGAGACGCAAGCCGAGGCCGACAACTTTGCCGCCGAAAAGGCCGCATTCAAAGTGTCGCTCTACTATTTGTTCCTGCATTTCTCGGCGCTGTTGGCCGAGGCGGCCCTGCGTCCGTGGGGCCTTGGAGGCTGGTAAATGTCGATCAAGGTTGAACACGAACTGCACCGGCGGCGCAAAGGCCGCAACATGGGCCTTCTGGGCCTTCTTCTGGCCTTCGTCGCGCTGGTGTTCCTGCTCACCGTCGTGAAGGTTCAGGAACTGGGCGACGCCAGCAAGTTTCAGGGCTATGACCATGCCGTTCAGCCCGCTCTCGTGCCGCTCGAGGGTGAAGCGGGGGCGGTCGCGTCCGAATGAAGCTTTTCGGCAAGGTCATCGAAGGTCCGCAGAAGACAGTCATCCAGACCGTCGGCGTTGTCGTTCTCATGGGCGGGCTCGCCTGGGCTTCGGTCCCCTTCTACGACTGGTTCTGCCGAGTCACCGGCTTTGGCGGGGTCACGAATACGGCCTATACCGGCAGCGATGTGGTCCTCGATCAGACAATTACCATCCGTTTTGATGCGTCATTGGATCGCGGCATGCCGTGGGAATTCAAGCCGATGCAGCGCGAAATGACGCTGCGGATCGGCGAAACCGGCCTTGCGTTCTATGAGGCGCACAACCCGACCGACCATCCCGTTGCGGGCCAGGCCGCCTACAATGTGACGCCATACGAGGCGGGCTACTTCTTTGATAAGATTGAGTGTTTCTGCTTTACCGAGCAGGTGCTCCAGCCCGGTGAAACGGTCGAGATGCCGGTCAGCTTCTATGTCGATCCGGCCATCGTTTCGGACCGCGATGCCAAGTATGTGCACACGATCACACTCTCTTACACCTTCTATGAAATCGACCTGCCGGACGAGCAGGCGGCTTTGACAAATCCGGCGTCAGACGCCATAGAAACCAACTAAAGACCAAGCCACAGGGAAGACCGTTATGGCGCACGCAAAGAATCACGACTATCACATCCTTCCGCCGTCGATCTGGCCACTCGTTGGCGCAGTCTCGGCCTTCATCATGCTGTTCGGCTCTGTCCTGTGGATGAAGGACAGTGGCCCCTACATGTTCCTGATCGGCCTCGCCGGCGTTCTCTACACGATGTTCGCCTGGTGGTCGGAAGTGGTCCATGAAGGCCAGACCGGCGATCACACCCCGGTCGTCCGCATCGGCCTGCGCTATGGCTTCATCCTCTTCATCATGTCCGAGGTGATGTTCTTCCTCGCATGGTTCTGGGCCTTCTTCAAAAGCGCCCTCTACCCGATGGGCCCGATGTCCCCGATCGTTGATGGCGTCTGGCCGCCCGCTGGCATCGAGACCTTTGATCCCTGGCACCTGCCGCTGATCAACACCCTGATCCTTCTGCTGTCGGGCTGTGCCGCCACTTGGGCGCACCACGCCCTGACCCATGACAACAACCGTCAGGATATGAAGACCGGCCTGATCCTGGCGATCGCCCTCGGCGCCCTCTTCACCTTCTTCCAGGCCTACGAATACAGCCACGCCGCCTTTGGCCTGTCGGGCAACATCTATGGCGCGACCTTCTTCATGGCGACCGGCTTCCACGGCTTCCATGTGCTGATCGGGACGATCTTCCTCTTCATCACGCTGATGCGCGTCTACAGGGGCCACTACACCCAGGAACAGCACGTCGGCTTCGAGGCCGCCGCCTGGTATTGGCACTTCGTTGACGTTGTGTGGCTCTTCCTCTTCGCTGCTGTCTATATCTGGGGCCAGTAAGAGCGCCTTTGGCCGGGCAGGGGTTGACCCTTCCCGCCTGATGGAAAACAAACCAAACGCGCGCGGGCCTCGCGCGCGTTTGTCGTATCAAGGGGGCAGGGGATGCGCCGCTTTATCTTTCCGGTCCTGATGGGTGTTGTGGGCACCGGCGTGCTCCTCAGCCTCGGCTTCTGGCAGGTTCAGCGGCTCGACTGGAAACGCGGCATTCTGCACGAGATCGAAACCCAGATTTCCGCCCCCGCGATTGCCCTTCCCGAAAGCCCGACCGAGGCCGAGCTCGAATACCGCGCGGTCGAGTTTCACGGCACGCCCACGGGCCGCGAGCTGCATGTCCTGTCTTCGGGCACCAGTGCCGGCACCGGTTACCGCGTGATTGCGGCTGTGACGACCGACGAGGGCCGCACGATCATGGTCGATCTCGGCGTCATGCCTCTCGAGGCCAAGGGCACCGCCCCCGACCTGACGCCTGCCGAAATCCTCGGCAACTTCCTCTGGCCCGACGACAAGACCACATCGACCCCCGCGCCCGACCTTGCCAAGGGCATCTGGTTCGCCCGCGATGTGGCGCCGATGGCCGAGGCGCTTCAAGCCGAGCCGATCCTCGTCGTTCTGCGGCAAGCGTCGCATTACGACCCCCGCCTGACGCCGGTGCCGGTCGACACCTCGGGCATCAAGAACGATCACCGCGAATACGCGATCACCTGGTTCATGCTGGCCGCCGTCTGGACGGTCATGTCGCTCTGGCTGATCGTGCGAATTGCCCGCCGAAAGGACTAACCCATGCGCTATATCTCGACCCGTGGTCAGGCCCCGGAACTGAGCTTTGAAGAGGCGATGATGACCGGCCTCGCGCGCGATGGCGGGCTTTATGTGCCGAAAGAGATCCCGACGCTGAGCGCCGCCGAGATCGCCGGCATGGCGGGCGACAGCTATGAAGAGATTGCCTACAAGGTCATGCGCCCCTTCATCGGCCAGACCTTCACCGATGCCGAATTCCGCCAGCTGATCGCCGCCGCCTATGCGGGCTTCGGCCATGCCGCCCGCGCGCCCTTGGTGCAGCTGGCCCCCAACCATTTCCTTCTGGAGCTGTTCCATGGCCCCACGCTGGCGTTCAAGGATTTCGCCATGCAGCTCATCGGCCAGATGATGCAGGCGGCGCTGTCCCGTTCCGGCAAGCGCATCACCATCGTCGGCGCCACCTCGGGCGATACCGGCTCGGCCGCGATCGAGGCCTTCCGGGGCCTTTCCAACGTCGATGTCTTCATCCTCTTCCCGCATGGCCGCGTCTCCGAGGTTCAGCGGCGGCAGATGACGACGCCCTCCGAGGCCAACGTCCATGCC
Organism: Marivivens sp.; assembly: GCA_024642185.1. Classification (GTDB taxonomy): domain Bacteria; phylum Pseudomonadota; class Alphaproteobacteria; order Rhodobacterales; family Rhodobacteraceae; genus RFZI01. Next base: position 8,718 of record JAHEBR010000072.1, read on the forward strand.
CTCGCCGTCGACGGCGATTTCGACGATTGTCAGGCGGCGCTGAAGGATATGTTCAACGATTTCGCCTTCCGCGACGAGGTTGGGCTTGCGGGCGTCAACTCGATCAACTGGGGCCGCGTGCTGGCGCAGGTGGTTTATTACTTCTCCTCCGCCGTCAGCCTCGGCGCACCGCACCGCGAGGTGAGCTTTACCGTGCCGACCGGCAATTTCGGCGATATCTTTGCGGGCTTCATCGCCCGCCAGATGGGTCTACCCATCGAGCGGTTGGTGATCGCCACAAACCAGAACGACATTCTGCACCGCACCCTGCAAACCGGCATTCAGAAGAAAGAAGGCGTGACCGCCTCGATCAGCCCCTCGATGGATATTCAGGTCTCCTCGAACTTTGAGCGCGCGCTCTTCTACGCCTATGGTCGCGATGGCGCGGCGGTGGCGGCCCAGATGGCCGCCCTCTCGTCCAAGGGCGAATTCACCGTA
>JAHEBR010000312.1 GCA_024642185.1 Marivivens sp.
GCGAAAAACATTTAGAGTGGCTCCTCGATGATATGGTCTTCCCAGTCGTCTTCGCCGACCTCGAATTCCGGAATGGTCAGGCCCCGCATCGAAACGCCGGCCTCGTGGACGGTTTCGGGATCGCCGGACAGCAGCGGGTGCCAAGGGTAGAGCGGCCGCCCCTCAAGGACCAGCCGATAGGCGCAGGTTTGGGGCAGCCAATAGAGATTGGCTTTCAAGGTCTTCGGGGTCAGCACAATGCACTCGGGCACGAACTGATGCCGGATCGGATACTGGCTGCACTGGCAGCTTTCATTGTCGAGAAGGCGGCAGGCAATACGGGTGAGGGCGACCTCGCCGCTCTCTTCGTCTTCGAGCTTGTTGAGGCAGCATTTGCCGCAGCCGTCGCAAAGCGCCTCCCATTCGGGGCGGCTCATCCGGTCCATCGGCACGGTTTCCCAGAACCGGGGGCGAAGGCCGCCGCGCGTGATCCCCTCAGACATCGGCAAGGATCCGGCGCGCCTGATCGCAATCGGCGTGCATCTGGGTGATCAGGGCGTCGAGGCTGTCGAATTTCTCTTCGGGGCGGAGGTAATCGACCAGTGCCACCGAGATATGCGAGCCATAGAGATCGCCCTTGAAATCAAAGAGAAATGTCTCGCAATTGGGGTGATTGAAGCCGAAGGTCGGGCGCACACCGATCGAGGCGGCGCCGTCATAGGTGCCTTCATGCGGGCCTGACAGAACATCGACCTTCACCGCATAGACGCCATGCCGCGGCGGGTGCAGCCCCTCGATCGAGATATTGGCGGTGGGAAAGCCAAGATCGCGCCCGCGCTGGTCGCCGCGGATCACCTCGCCGTCGATCCGGTGCCAGTGGCCCAGCATCGCCGCCGCATCGCGCGGGCGGCCATCGGTGAGGGCGTTGCGGATCGCGGTGGACGAAACCTCGCCCTGCGCCAGCTCGACCAACTCGGCCACGGTTACGCCAAAGCCCAACTCGGCCCCGAAGGCCACAAGATCCTCGGCCGATCCGGCGCGGCCCTTGCCAAAGCGGAAATCGGCGCCGATCACGACATGGGCAAGGCCAAGGCGCTGATGGATCACCGTCTCCGCGAATTCGCGGGGGGTGAGCGCGGCGAGACCCGCATTGAACGGGACTTCGTAAAGCTTTTCAACGCCCAGCTTGGCCATCCGGTGGGCCCGGGTCTCGGCGCTCATCAGCCGGAAGGAAGGGCCGTCGGGGGCAAAGAATTCGCGCGGGTGCGGCTCGAAGGTCATCACGCCAAGCGGCACGCCTAGGCGGCGCGCCTCAGCACGGGAAATGTCGAGCACCGCCTGATGGCCGAGGTGAACCCCGTCGAAATTGCCGATCGCCGCGGCGGCGCCACGGTCGTAGGGATCAAGGAAGAGGGTGTCGCGGATGATGCGCATGGGCCTTGGGTAGCCGCCCCCGCGCGGCGGCGCAAGATCAGTCGAACTTGCGGCTTGGCGCCAGCACCGTGGCCTCGCCGATCAAGACCTTCTTGCCATTCACCAGACAGCGCGTGTCCATCGTCACGCGGCGCTTGGAATGGTCGATGCCGGTCACTTCGACCTCGGCCAGAACAATGTCGCCGGGGCGGACGGGGCCAAGGAATTTGAGCGTCTGGCCGAGATAGACGGTGCCGTGGCCCGGCAGCTGTTCACCGATCACCGCCGAAACAAGGCCCGCAGTCAGCATCCCGTGGGCGATGCGGCCTGCGAAAATGGTGTCCTGTGCGTAGTCGTCGTCGAGGTGGACCGGATTGCGATCGGTCGAGACCTCGGCGAAAAGCTCGATATCCCGATCAGTGACCTCCTTGCGGAGCGACCGGGTCATGCCGATTTCGATGTCTTCGATGCAGATCGTTCCGCGAGGGGCGTTGTCGAGCATCCGGCGCTCCGAAGGTAATAAACAATCAGCCAAATCGACCAATTTGAAACATAATTACTTTGCAGATGCAGAAAGATCAACCCCGAATTCTCTAGCGGAGAAAGCCGATTGCATAGGTTGCGTTGATCTTTTCCCTGTCGAGATAGGTGGTTAGCGCCACGGCATCAGGCTGGAGCTCTGTCTTTGTCTCTGCGGCGGCGAGGCCACCCGTGATGAAGAGGGAATCGATTCCTTCGCCCATCGCGCCGAGGATGTCGGTGCGGATCCCGTCGCCGATGGCAAGGATCCGGGGATCGGCGGGCGCATCGGGCAGGGCAGCGAGCCGGCGCGCCGCAAGATCATAGATCGGCGGATGCGGCTTGCCGAAATAGAGGCTCTCGCCGCCCATCTCGGTATAGATCGCGGCAATCGCACCCGCGCACCATTCGCGGCTCTCGCCACGGTCGACGACGATATCGGGATTGGCGCAGAGGAGCTTCATGCCCTTTTGCTTGGCATAGAGAAGCTGTGGGCGCATGTCGGCCGGATCGGCGAAGGGATCGAACGGGCCGCAACAGACGATACCCTCGGCCTCCTCAAGCGCGACCCGCTCGATAGCGGCAGGCTTTT
>JAHEBR010000073.1 GCA_024642185.1 Marivivens sp.
TCTCGATTGCGTGACGCTGTGGCTGTCGAACCACCTTCTGGAAGAGAGCAACCTTGAGGCGGAGACCGACAAGCTTCTCGCCGCGCTCGACGCCTGCCCCGCGCCTGTCGTGGTTGTGTCGAACGAAGCGGGCATGGGCGTTGTCCCCGATACCTCCCTCGGCCGCCGTTTCCGCAATGCCCAAGGGCGGCTCAACCAAGAGCTTGCCGCGCGGGCCGATCTGGTCATGGCCGTCATGGCTGGCCTGCCGATGGTTCTCAAAGGGCGGCTGCCGGAATGACCCGCTTCTGGTGGGTGCGCCACGGGCCGACGCATGAGAAGGCCTTTGTCGGCTGGCGCGATGTTCCGGCAGACCTTTCCGACACCGCCCGCATTGCCCGCCTCGACGCGCATCTGCCGAAAGGGGCGCTCATCGTCTCGTCCGACCTCCTCCGCGCCTCGGCCACCGCCACCGCGCTGGCCAATGGCCGCGAGGCCTTGCCCGCCGATCCGGCCCTGCGCGAGATCAACTTTGGCGCTTGGGACGGGATGCACTGGTCGCAAGCCTCGGCCCGCGATCCCGACCTGACCCGCGCCTTCTGGGAGACCCCCGGCGATATAGCCCCGCCCGAGGGCGAAAGCTGGAATGCCGTTGCCGCGCGGGTGGATGGCTTTGTCGCGCGGATGCTGGCCACCCATCCGGGGCGCGATATCGTCGCTGTCGCGCATTTCGGGGTGATCCTCACCCGCGTCCAGCAGGCAGGCCACCTGACCGCCGAAGCAGCCCTTGCCCACCGGGTCGAGCCCCTGTCGGTCACACGAACCGAGCATAGCGCAGAAGGCTGGCACTTAGGCGAGATTGGCACTTGTCCCTAGGCCTGCCTGCGGGCATTTCTGCACCAGCTTCAAGGAGACAGGCATGACCTACGACCTCTACATCGGCGATCCGAGCTTCTCGAGCTGGTCGCTGCGCGGCTGGCTGATGTTCGAGAAATTCGGCCTCCCCTATCGCCAGCATATGCTTGGCATCTATGACGGGACAATGAAGGCCACCCTTGCCGATCTTCCCCCAGCCCGCCTCCTGCCGCTCATGCGCACGCCCGACGGCATCCTCGTGGGCGACACTTTGGCGATGGCCGAAACCCTTGCCGAACGGCACCCCGACAAGGGCCTCTGGCCCACCGACCCCGCCGCGCGGGGCCTCGCCCGCTGGATGACAGCCGAGATGCACTCGGGCTTCGGCGCGCTGCGCTCGGCCTGCCCGATGCAGCTCTTGCACGTCTACGAAGGCTTCGTCGCCAGCGAAGGCGCTCTGGCCGATCTCGCGCGCCTCGAAGAGCTTTGGGGCATGGCCCGCAGCCGCCACGGCGCGGATGGCCCTTGGCTTTTCGGCGCCTATTCCATCGCCGATGCCTTCTATGCCCCCGTTGCCGCCCGGATCGCCGGGCATGACCTGAAGGTCGGCAAGGTCGCGGCCGAGTATGTCGCGCAGACCCTCAACGACCCCGCGTTCCGCAAATGGCGCGCGATGGGCCTCGAACGCAGCTATGATCCCGTGCCCTACGCGATGGACCTGCCGCACCGGCCCTGGCCCGTCGCCTGAGGATTAACCTTCCGTAAACCACGACGCCGTTAACCCTTTCCCAACGGGGAAAGGGAGCGGCTTTGGGAGCAATCGCCTATACCGTCGCCTTCGAAGGCGTCGAGGCGCGGACCGTCGAGGTCCAGTGCGCCATCGCGCCCGGGCTTCCCGCCTTCACCATCGTCGGCCTGCCCGACAAGGCGGTCTCGGAGGCGCGCGAACGGGTGCGGGCGGCCCTCTCGGCCCTCGCCATCGCCCTGCCGCCCAAACGCATCACCATCAACCTCTCGCCCGCCGACCTGCCCAAGGAAGGCTCGCATTTCGACCTGCCGATCGCGCTGGCGCTTCTTGGCGCACTCGAGATTGTGCCGAAAGACGAGCTTGATGCGCTTGTTTCCATTGGGGAATTGTCGCTCGAAGGCGAGCTGGTGCCGGTTGCCGGGGCCCTCCCCGCCGCCATGGCCGCCGCCACCGACGAGCGTGGCCTCATCTGCCCCAAAGCCTGCGGCGGCGAGGCGGCTTGGGTTGCCTCGGCCACCGTGACAGCCGCGCGGTCACTAGGCGAGGTGATCCGCCACCTGACCGGCCAGAAGCCCCTTCCACCGTCTGAGCCGGGAGAAATCACCGCCGCCGCAACCCACCGCGACCTGCGCGATGTGAAGGGGCAGGAACGCGCCAAACGCGCCCTCGAGATTGCCGCCGCGGGGCGGCATCACATGATGCTGATCGGTGCGCCGGGGTCGGGCAAATCCATGCTGGCCGCCCGCCTGCCCGGCGTCCTGCCGCCGCTTTCGCCCGCCGAAGCGCTCGAAACCTCGATGATCCACTCGCTCGCCGGCCTCCTGACCGACGGCGGCATCAGTCGCCAGCGCCCCTTCCGCGAACCGCATCAAACCGCCTCGATGGCGGCGATCATCGGCGGCGGGCGCGGGGCCAAACCCGGCGAAATCAGCCTTGCCCATAACGGCGTTCTGTTCCTCGACGAGCTGCCCGAGTTTTCCCGCCCCGTCCTTGAAACCCTGCGCCAGCCGATCGAGACCGGCGAAGTCGTCGTTGCACGCGCCAATGCCCATGTGCGCTATCCCTGCAAATTCCTTCTGGTTGCCGCCGCCAACCCCTGCCGCTGCGGCCACATGGCCGACCCCGCCCGCGCCTGCGCCCGCGTGCCCCAATGTGGCGACGATTACCTCGGGCGCATCTCCGGCCCGCTGATGGACCGGTTCGACCTTCGGATCGAGGTTCCGCCAGTGGCATTCACTGATCTCGACCTGCCCGCCTCGGGCGACAGCTCGGCCACCGTCGCGGCGCGGGTGGCCGCCGCGCGGGCCGTTCAGGGGCGCCGCTACGGACCGGCCAAAGGCATCGCCACCAACTCCGATATCGAAGGCGCGATGCTGGAAGAGGTCGCCACGCCGGATAGCGAAGGGCGCGAGCTTCTTCTCAAGATCGCCGAGAAATTCGGCCTCACCGCACGCGGCTATCACCGGGTTCTGCGCGTGGCGCGGACGATTGCCGACCTTGAGGGATCGGCCAACGTCCGACGTCCCCATATCGCAGAGGCTGCCAGCTATCGCATTGCTTTCTCGAAGTTTTCCTGAACCCAAGCCCCCGCCTGACGCAGCGCCTCGGCCGCTTCGGGCACAAAGCCAAAGGCCAGCTGCCAAACGTGATGCGCCCCTTCCCAAACGTCGAGCCTGACCTCGCCGCCCGAGGCCTCAAGCTTGGCCGCCATGCGCCGCGCATCGTCGAGAAGGATTTCCTGATCCCCGACCTGCAGCATCACCGGCGGCGGGTTCGGGAAATCGGCGAAATGCGGCGAGGCGCGCGGGTCTGTCGGGTCTGCACCGGCGAGGTATGACTCTGCAGCTTCTGCCGTGCGCTGCGACGGAAGCATGGCATCGCGCCGCGCGTTGGCCCGGATACTATCGCCAGAATGCGTCAGATCGGTCCAGGGCGAAAGCGCCAGAAGCCCCGCTGGCTTTTCGCCGCGGGCCAAAAGATGGGCCAGAAGCGCCAGCGCAAGCCCGCCGCCCGCGCTATCGCCCGCGAGCAGGATCTGCGAGGCGTCATACCCCTGCCCCCGAAGATCATCCCAAGCGGCCACGGCATCCTCGAACGCCGCCGGAAACGGCGCCTCGAGAACCAGCCGATAGTCTTGCGCGATCACATCGGTTTTCGAGTCGAGCGCAAGCTGGCCAAGCATCGGCCCATGCGTTTTCGAGGACCCCGAGAAATAGGCGCCCCCGTGGAAATAGAGGATCACCTGCCCCGGGGCCGCGCTTTCGGGCCCGATGCGCAGGCCGTGACGGCCGCCAATCTGCACCTCTTTTCGGGTGGTGCCTCTCGGATAATGGCCGCTGAGTGCAGCAGCGAAATCAAGAAGCCTCCGGCTTGCCTCGCCTTTTTTCGAATAGGCCAGTATCGGCCAAATCGTCGCGCGCGCCACAAGGCCGTAGGCCCGCAGACGCCGCGAAGACATCAGGCCCGCCGATTTTCGATGGCGAGCCAGATCTTCTCGGCCACGTTCGTCCCCTCGAACCGCTCAAGCTCCTGAATGCCGGTGGGCGAGGTGACGTTGATCTCGGTCAGCCAGTCGCCGATCACATCGATGCCGACAAAGATTTGCCCCTTCTCGCGCAGGAGCGGACCGATCCGGGCACAAATCTCGCGGTCACGATCCGTCAGGCCCACTTTCTCGGGCCGCCCGCCCACATGCATGTTCGAACGCGTCTCGCCCTGCGCGGGCACCCGGTTGATCGCGCCGACCGGCTCGCCGTCGACCAGGATCACCCGCTTGTCGCCCTTGGACACGGCGGGCAGGAATTTCTGCACGATCAGCGGCTCGCGGTTGATCCCGGTGAACATCTCGTAGAGCGAGGCGAGATTGCCATCGTCCGAAGTCAGCTTGAATACCCCCGCACCGCCATTGCCATAAAGCGGCTTGAGGATGATATCGCCGTGTTTTTCGCGGAAGGCCCGCAGGGTCTGCAGATCGCGGGCAATAGCTGTGGGCGGCGTCAGGTCGGGGAATTCCAGAACGAGGAGCTTCTCGGGATAGTTCCGCACCCAGAACGGATCGTTGACCACAAGGGTCTTGGGGTGAATCCGGTCAAGAAGATGGGTGGTGGTGATATAGCCCATGTCAAACGGCGGATCCTGCCGCAGCCAGACCACGTCGAAAGTCGAAAGATCGACCTCCTGCTCTGCGCCAAGCCGGAAATGGTCGCCCTTGACCCGCCTCACCTCAAGCGGCCAGCCCCGCGCGGTGATCCTCCCCTCCTGATAGGCCAGACGGTCGGGGGTATAGTAAAACAGCGAATGCCCCCGCTTCTGTGCCTCCTCGGCAATGCGGAAAGTGCTGTCGGCGTCGATATTGATCGGCGCGATCGGGTCCATCTGGATGGCGACCTTGAGCGGCATCGGAACTCCTGCGTCACGTTTGACCGATACATGGCGCATCGCCCCCCAAGGTTCAATGGCCCGCCGTCAGGCCGCGAGGCAGGCGTTCTCCAGAATCTCGATCCGCCCCAGAGCGTCGACCATCGCCAGATCAAAGCGCATCTCTGTCAACAGGCCCTTCGGCTCGTTGGCCACGAATTCCTCGGCCGCGCCCAGAATCCGCTGCACCTGCCGCTGCGACAGGCTCTCGGCGGCGCGGGCGAAATCGCGGCTTTTCTTCACCTCGACAAAGATCACCCGGTCATCCTCGCGAAGGATCAAATCGATCTCGCCGCGTTTGCCGCGCCAGCGCCGACGCTCGAGCCGCAGGCCACGCCGGGCATAATCGGCGGCAACCATTTCTTCCGCAACGAGTCCCGCATGATAGCTGACCGATCCGCTCATTTCGTTTTCTCCAATCCAAGGGCGATCTGATAAACCTGCCGTCGCGGCAGGCCCAGCGCTCCGGCGACCGCCGTCGCTGCATCCTTGAGCCGCATCGTTTTCATCGCCTCGCGCAAAGCGCCCTCCACATCAGCATCCTCGACCGTCTCTGCCCCGGCTCGCCCGACAAGAACCACAATCTCGCCCTTTACAGAGCGCTCCGAAAATTCGGCCGCGAGCACCCCCAGCGTATCGCGCCGGACCTCTTCAAACCGTTTCGTCAACTCCCGGCAGACGACCGCTTCTCTGCCGCTTCCCAGAGTATCTCTCAAGGAAGCTAACATTTCGCCAACGCGTTTCGGCGATTCATAGAAGATCAGGGTGAAAGGCAGATCGCGCAGGAGGGCGATTTCAGTCTCACGCTGGGTTTTGCCCGAAGGCAGAAAGCCCACAAACAGAAACCTGTCACTGGGAAGGCCCGAAACCGCCAGCGCCGCCAAGACAGCCGAAGCTCCGGGCGCGGCCGTCACCATCAGCCCGGCCTCGATCACCGCACGGCCCAGTTCATAGCCCGGATCGGCGACAAGCGGCGTCCCCGCCTCCGACACACAGGCGACCGTTTTGCCCGCGCGGATCGCTTCGACAAGCCGTGCCTGCGCGCCGGGGCCGGAATGATCGTGATACGACACGACCGGCCGCCCGGCGAGCGGCACGCCGTGAATCTCCATCAGCTTGCGCGCCGTCCGCGTATCCTCGGCGGCGATAATGTCGGCCACTGCCAGAACATCTAGCCCGCGAAGCGTGATGTCGCGCGCGGTTCCGATCGGCGTTGAAACAAAGTAAAGACCTGCCGAGAGAGGCTTTCGGTCGAAATTCATGCCTAGACCCTTCCGGCCCTCGCCGTATGATAGCCGAAAGCCGAACCGGGCCCGCGACAAGAGCCCGCCGCCGGCCCGGCCTATGAGGAGTTGCTGTCTGATGTTTGCCCTTTTGTCGACCGCCCGCAAGGCGATCCTGTCGGTTTTCGCTCTTGGCGCCCTTGTCTGGATCGCCTCCTGCACGCCGACGACCGTGACAGGTCCAACCATCAACACCTCTGCCCCGGTGCAGGTGGCCCTCCTTGTGCCCATCGGCACCGGCGATGCGACCGATGCCTTTCTGGCGAGCAATCTTGAGAACGCCGCCCGCATGGCCATTGCCGATCTGCAAGGCGTGACGATTGACCTGCGTGTCTATGACACCGGTGCCGATGCGGCCCAAGCCGCCGCGGCGGCCTCCCGCGCGGTGGATGAAGGCGCCAAGATCATCCTTGGCCCGCTCTATGCCGAGGCCGCCAATGCCGCGGGCATCGCCGTGCGCAGCCGGGGTGTCAACGTTCTGGCCTTCTCCAACAACACCTCGATCGCCGGTGGCAACGTCTTCGTCCTTGGCGCGACCTTTGAAAACACCGCTAAACGACTGTCCGCCTATGCCGCCTCAACCGGCTTTGACAGGATCATGGTTGTCCACGGCGACGATGTGCCGGGCGCGGTCGGGCGCGACGCGATCGTTCAGGCCATCGTGAAATCCGGCGCGACCCTCGCGGGCGTTGAATCCTATCCGCTCTCGCAGCAGGGCATTCTTGATGCCTCCTCGCTCATTGCCGAAAACGCAACCGCCAACGGCGCCAATGCCATGTTCCTGACGGCCAGCGTCAACGCCGATTTGCCGATCGTGGCCACGATGCTGCCCGAGCACGGGATCAATCCCGCAACGGTCCGCTATATCGGCCTGACACGTTGGGATATCACCCCGCAGGCGCTTTCGCTGCCAGGGCTTCAGGGCGGCATCTTTGCCATGCCCGACACAACCGTTTCGGCCCAGTTCGACTCCCGCTATGCCGCAGCCTTCGGCGGCCTGCCGCACCCTCTTGCCGGCCTTGCCTATGATGGCATCGCGGCCATCGGCGCCCTTGTCGCGGCGGGCAACCGCGATGCCCTGACCGCTCGCGCCCTGACCCAGTCGCAGGGCTTCCAGGGCACCGCCGGCATCTTCCGTCTCCTGCCAGACGGCACCAACGAACGCGGCCTCGCCGTGGCGCAAATCCAGAACAGTCAGGTGGTCATCGTTGATCCAGCCCCTCGCAGCTTCTCCAGAACCCCGTTCTGAGGCGCCCGCCGCCCTGCCGGACGATCTTGTCTGTCCGGCATCCGAGATCTTCGATCCTGCCGCCGTCGCCGCTGACCTCGCGGCGGCGCTTGCCGAGGCATCCGACGCGATGGAGGTCCGCAAGGCCGTGGTCGCCGTGCTCGGCAAGGCCCGGGCCCGCGGCGCGGCGGCGATCGAGGCGGCCTTTCGCGCCGATCCTTTCGCCGCCCGCCCGACGACCCGTGCCTATTGCTGGCTGACCGACCAGATCGTCACGACAGTTCTCGATATCTGCCAGACCCGCCTGCATCCGCTGGCCACGCCGACCGAGGGCGAACGCCTCGCGGTCATCGCCGTGGGCGGCTATGGCCGGGGCGAAATGGCGCCGTTCTCGGACGTCGATCTTCTGTTCCTGACGCCCTACAAGATCACCCCCTGGGCCGAGAGCCTGATCGAATCCGCGCTCTACATCATGTGGGATCTCAAGCTGAAGGTCGGCCATGCGAGCCGCACCATCAAGGATTGCCTGCGCCTCGGCCGCGAGGATTACACCATCCGCACCAGCCTTGTTGAGCTGCGCTTTCTGACCGGCGACGAGGTGCTGGCAGAGACCTTGCGCAAGCGGCTTTGGAGCGAGCTATTCAAACCCACTGCCGCCGAGTTTGTCGAGGCCAAGCTTGCCGAACGCGCCGAGCGGCACCGCAAACAAGGCGGCCAGCGCTATGTGGTCGAACCCAACGTCAAGGAAGGCAAGGGCGGCCTGCGCGATCTGCAGTCGATGTACTGGATCGCCAAATACGTCAACGGCGTCCGCACCACAGAGGAACTGGTCGGCCGCGGGGTCTTTACGCCCGAAGAATTCGCCACCTTCGTCAATGCCGAGGATTTCCTCTGGGCGATCCGCTGCCATCTGCATCTTATCGCCAACCGCGCCATGGACCAGCTGACCTTTGATATGCAGGTGCAGGTGGCCGAACGCATGGGCTATACCGACCATGGCGGGCGGCGGGCGGTCGAGTTCTTCATGCAGGATTATTTCCGCCACGCAACGCGCGTGGGCGAATTGACCCGCATCTTCCTGACCTCTCTCGAAGCCGATCACACCAAGGCCGAGCCGATGCTGACCCGGCTTCTTTCCCGTCGCAAACGCGCCAAGGCGCCCTATGCGATCCGCCAAAACCGGCTGACCGTGGCCGATGAAAATGCCTTTTTCAAACAGCCGATCAATATGCTGGGCATCTTTGAAGAGGCGCTCCGCACCGGCACGCTTCTGCACCCCGACGCCATGCGCCTTCTGGCAGCGAACCTGCACCTGATCGACAGCAAGCTGCGCGAAGACCCTGAGGCGATCCGCATTTTCCTTGATCTCCTGCTCAAACACGGCAACCCCGAGCGCGCGCTTCGCCGGATGAACGAGCTGGGCGTTCTGGATGCCTTCATCCCCGAATTCGCGCCGATCGTGGCGATGATGCAGTTCAATATGTATCACGCCTACACGGTCGACGAGCACACGATCCAATGCATCTCGAACCTTGCGATGATCGAGCGCGAGGAGCTGATCGAAGAGCTGCCCGTCGCCTCCTCGATCCTCAAGGCGGGGATCAA
>JAHEBR010000074.1 GCA_024642185.1 Marivivens sp.
AGAGCACCACCACCGTCAGCGCCCGCAGGTTGCCGCCTGCGCCCAGAACGGTGAGGCGGGCCACGCAACCACGGGCAAGCACCATGCCGGCTCCGAAGAGAACTCCGCCCAGAAGGATCGCGGCAATCGGCAGGGTGCCGGTCATCAGGCGGTGATCGTCAAACGCCACCCAGCCCCGTGCCATGGCGATCTGGGTGCCAAGGGTCGCCACCGCCAGCGCCGCAAGCCAGACGGCCAGCGCCCCGCGACGATCCGCGCCGACAAGCCCGCGACGAAGGCAGAAGGCCGTCACCTGTGCCAAAGCGCCGAAAGCAAGCCCGAGGGCCAGGCCGAACCAGACAGCGGCCTGAGGGGCGGTGAGAGCCTCGAACCCGAGATCGGCAAACATGGACAATCCTTTCCGCAAGACGGTTTGATCCCCTGCTAGAGCGGAACGGGCGTTCCGGCAAACCGGCGCAGAGGGCCGTTTTCAGTGGGATTTCCTAAGGCAGGGGAGAAAATTCTCAGCCACCCCGAAAAGCAAAACGCCGTTCCATGTTTCCACGGAACGGCGCAAATCTTGCCCTATTTCGCAGGATCAGAGGCCGCGGATGCGCGGGTCGAGCGCATCGCGCAGGCCATCGCCGATATAGTTGACGCTCAGCACGGTGAGTGAGATGCACAGGCCCGGCCAGATCACCCGCTCGGGGAAAGACGCCATACGGTCGACGCTGTCGAACAGGATCTTGCCCCATGTCGGGAAATCCGAGGGGAAGCCAAGGCCGAGGAACGACAAGGCGCTCTCGGTAATGATCGCGCTGGCAAGGCCCAAGGTGGCCGAAACCATGATCGGCGACATCACGTTGGGCAGCAGGTGACGGGTGATCATCCGCCGCGGCGGGGTGCCGATCGAGCGGGCGGCGAGGACGAACTCGCGCTCTTTGATCGCGAGGATATCGCCGCGCACGATGCGGGCGGTGTGCATCCACGAGGTGATGCCGATGCCCGAGACGATCAGGATGAAGATGCCGGTCTCCGGCCCGAAGGCTGCGCGTAGCGGGTCGCGGAACAGAAGCATCATCACCAGAAGGATCGGCAGGAGCGGCAGCGACAGCACCAGATCGGTGAAGCGCATGAGGATGCCATCAAGCCGTTTGAAGAAGCCCGCAAGAACGCCGATCAACGTGCCGAGGAACAGCGACAGGATCATCGCGGTCCAGCCCACGGCCATGGAAATCTGGCCGCCCTGAATGAGGTTGGCCATGATGTCACGGCCGAGGTGATCGGTGCCCAAGGGCCGCGACCAGCTCCACTTCACGTCCGAGATGAGGCCTACATAAAAGGGCCGCATATCCTTGTTGCGGATATCGAGCTTTTGCGCGTCGACCTGCCAGAGATAGGGGCCAAGCAGCACGAAAAGCGTGATGAAGATCAGGAACGCCCCGCCGATCACCGCGCCGCGGTGGGTCTTGAACTGGTCCCACACGTCCCACCACTGGTTGCGGACGGGGATGGCTTCCTGGGTTTGGGTCGTCTCAGTCATAACGGATCCGCGGGTCGAGGACGCCGTAGAGTATATCGGCGATCAGGTTGAAGACGACGATCAGCACGGCGAAGATGAAGGTAAGCGTCATCACCATCGGCACGTCGTTGCCGTGAATGGCGATAATGAGAAGCTGGCCGAGCCCGTTCACCTTGAACACCTGCTCGGTGATGATCGCCCCGCCAAAGACCTGCGGCACGCCGAGGGCGATCACGGTCACGACCGGAATGAGCGAGTTGCGCAGGACGTGCTTGAGGACCACGACCTTCTCGGTCATGCCCTTGGCGCGGGCGGTGCGGACATAGTCCTGCCCGAGGTTGTCAAGCATCGAGGCGCGCATGAAGCGGCTGATCTGGGCGGCGTTATAGAGCGCCAGAACGAAGACCGGCATCGCCATCTGCTTGAGCTGTTTGACGAAGCTCGGCCAATCCTCGACCTTGAGCGTCGTGTCATAGATCGAGGGGAACCAGCCGAGGTTGACCGAGAAGATCACGATCAGAAGAACGCCGGTAAAGAAGGTGGGCACCGAAAAGCCCACCATCGAGATGAAGGTGCCGAAGTTGTCGAACCAGCTATACTGGCGCACCGCCGAGATGATGCCGATGGGCAGGGCGATGATGACACCCACCACATAGGACATACCGACAACCCAGAGGGTCTGCGGGATGCGTTCGGCGATGGTGTTGAACACCGGGCTGCGCGACTGGAACGAGATGATCCGCTGCGCGCCATCGGCAAAGTTGGTGCCGAAAAGGCCGTCGATCCAATACTGCGGCTCGACCACGAAAAACTGATAGAGCCAGAGGTAGAAGCGGATATACCACGGCTGCCCAAGGCCCAGCGCCTCGCGCATCTTTTCCTTCACCTCGGGCGGGATCGTCAGCGGCATCTCGGCCATCGGGTCGCCGGGGGCGAGCTCCAACAGCAGAAAGATCACCAGAGCGATGAACAGAAGCGTCGGCACAGCAAGGATAAGCCGGCGGATCGTATAGGTAAGCATGGCGCCTCGGTTCAGGTCTCTGGGGTAGGGGGTGCCGCAGCCCCGAAGGGCTGCGGCGGTATGATCGTCAGATCACTTGATGCGGTACCAATCGGCAACGTTCCACAGTTCGCTGTCCCAGGTATTGAGGACAGTGCCGCCAAGCGAGTTGGCGTGCGCCGACACGCGGCCACGATCAACCAGCGGAATGATGACGTTGCTGTCTTTGGTCATCATGTCGTTCATCATGCGGCCCAGACGGCCACGCTCTTCGAGATCGCCGGTCTGAGCCAGCTGGTCGATAAGCGCGTCGTAGTTCGGATCGCAGAAGCGGTTGATGTTCTCACCCTGCCACTGGCTCGAAGGCTTGGGCTCGGTGCCGCAACGATAGGCGCCGAGATAGGCCTGCGGGTCAGTGCCGTCGAAGTTGTTGGCATACATTTCGACGTCGGCATAGAACTTCTGGTAGGTATCGGGCGAACCCGGATCACCGCCGAAGTAGACCGAAGCATCGAGGTTGCGCAGCTCGGTGGCAACACCGATCTCCTGCCACCATTCCTTGATCAGCGCCTGGAAGTCCTGACGGACAGCGTTGGTCGAGGTCTGATAGAGGATGCGCAGTTCAACGCCATCCTTCTCGCGGACGCCATCACCGTTGCTGTCAACATAGCCCTCGGCCTCGAGAAGCGCCTTGGCGCCTTCGATGTCCTGGGTCAGACATTCGGTGTTGTCGGATGCATAAAGCTGCGGAGCGGGCACGAGGTTACAGGTCGGGCGGCCGGCACGGCCATAGCCAACCTCGACCAGCAGGTTACGGTCGATGGCGATCGACAGGGCCTTGCGCACATTGGCGTTCGACAGGAACGGGTGCGGATGGGCCACGGTCGAACGCTCGCCTTCCGGCAGGCTCGACGAAGGATCGGTCAGGTTGACCTCGATACGCTCGACGAGCGAACCGAAGGCGCTGATCGGGGTGCCGACACCGGCTTCGGCCATCTTCGAGATGACATCGGGTGCCAGCTGGAGGTTCCAGGCGTAGTCGAACTCGCCGGTTTCCAGAACGGCGCGGCCCGCAGCGGTCGCGTCGCCGCCACCTTTGAAGGTCACGGTCGCAAAGGCCGGCTTCGCCGGATCGCGGTAGTTCGGGTTGGCTTCCATCTGGATCACGTCGTTCGTGCGGAACTCGGTGACGCGGAAGGGGCCGGTGCCGATCGGGCCAAAGTTGGCGTCGGTGCACTCAGGCGCCTTGGCGCCCATGCAGTTCTCGAACTGGGCCTTCTGGATGATCGGCGACTGGCCGCCCATGAAGGGACCATAGGGGTTCGGCATGGCTTGCGAGAAGTGAACCGTCACGGTCAGATCGTCGACGACATCGACCGAGGTCACCTTGTCGAACTTGGCCGCCTGAGCACAGCCGCCCGCGGGGTCCATACAATATTGGGCGGTGAACTGAACGTCGGCCGAGGTCACTGGCGAGCCATCCGACCACAGCAGGCCAGACTTAAGTTTCCAGGTGATCGAGGTCAGATCAGCCGAGACGCCGCCGTTGGCGACGGTGGGAATATCATCGGCCAGATAGGCGACCATGTTGCCGTTCTGGTCATAGCGGCCGAGGGGCTCGATGATCATCGAAGACGATTCGATGTCCTTGGTGCCGCCCGACAGATAGGGGTTGAGGATCGACGGGGCCTGCCAATAGATGATCGACAGGTGGCCATCGCTCCCACGCTCGGCAAAAGCTGCCGGCGCAAAGGCCAGTGCAGCTACTGCGCCCGTGAGGGCTGTTTTGATTTTCATTTTACTCTCCATGTTGGCGCTCGTTCGCCTCTTGTGCCGCGGTTTTGCCCGCGGGCTGGCTTGTTATCTCGTGCAGGTGGCAGGCGGCGAAATGGCCGGGGCGCACCTCGCGGGTCTGAGGCTCGACCTCGCGGCAAATTGGCATGACCTTGGGGCAGCGCGTGCAGAAATTGCAGCCCTTGGGCGGATTGGCGGGTGAGGGCACATCGCCCTGAAGGATGATGCGCTCGACCTTGGCCTCGAGGCTCGGATCGGGCTCGGGCACGGCGGAAAGGAGCGCCTCGGTATAGGGATGCAGCGGGCTTGCATAAAGCGCCTCGCGCGGGGCCAGTTCGACGATCTTGCCCAGATACATCACCGCCACCCGCGTCGCGATATGGCGCACCATCGACAGATCGTGGCTGATGAACAGATAGGTCAGGCCGAACTGTTCCTGCAGGTCTTCCAAGAGGTTCACCACCTGCGCCTGGATCGACACATCGAGCGCGGCAATCGGCTCGTCGCAGACGATGAACTTGGGATTGAGCGCAAGCGCACGGGCGATGCCGATGCGCTGGCGCTGGCCACCCGAGAAGGCGTGCGGATAGCGGCCCGCGAAGCGGCGGTTGAGGCCCACGGCATCCATCAGCTCGTAGACCTTCTGCTGCTTTTCCTTGGTGGACAGCGTGGTGTGCTCGTCGAGCGGCTCCTGAATGATCGCCTGAACGGTCATCCGCGGATTGAGGCTCGCCTGCGGATCCTGAAACACCATCTGCATGGTGGGGCGTTTCTCGCGCAAATCGCTATTGGACAGCGTGGCAATATCAACGCCATCAATCGTGATGGACCCGTCTGTCACCTCGTAGAGCCGCAACAGGGCGCGCCCGCAGGTCGATTTTCCGCAGCCGGATTCGCCGACAAGGCCCAGCGTCTCGCCCTCGTACACGTCAAACGAAACGCCATCGACCGCCTTCACCTCGCCCACGCGGCGGCGCAGGAGGCCCGCATAGATCGGGAAGTGCATCTTGAGATTGCGAACCTCGACGAGGGGTTTTTTCGAAGGGGCGGCGTCAAGCATGGGCGGCCTCCTTCTGCTCGACGAGAACGCAGGCCACGTCATGGCCCTTGCCGATGGCGGTGCGCGACGGGTTGCGGCGGGCGCATTCCTCGACCGCCGAGGCGCAGCGGTCGCGGAACGGGCAGGAGGAGGGCGGCGCGCCAAGGATCGGCGGCTGCCCTTCGATGATCGTCAGGCGGCGCACGCGTTCACCGCGCACGCTCGGCACGGTTTTCAAAAGCGCCTTGGTATAGGGATGCTGCGGATTGCCGAAAAGCTCGCGCACCGGCGCGTGTTCGACAACCTGCCCGCCATACATGACCATCACCCGGTCGGCGATGCCGGCAATGACGCCCAGATCATGGGTGATCCAGATCACCGCCATGCCGAGCTTTTGCCGCAGCTCTTTCATCAGTTCGATGATCTGCGCCTGAATGGTCACATCAAGCGCCGTGGTCGGCTCGTCGGCGATCAGAACCTTCGGGTCGCACGAGAGCGCAATCGCGATCATCACCCGCTGCCGCATCCCGCCGGAAAACTGGTGCGGATAGTCCGACAGCCGCTGCTCCGCACTGGGGATGCCCACAAGCTCCAGAAGCTCGACCGCCCGCGCCTTGGCGGCCTTCTTGTCCATCCCCATGTGCTTCCGCAGGGGCTCCATGATCTGATAGCCCACGGTGAACACCGGATTGAGCGAGGTCATCGGGTCCTGGAAGATAAAGCCGACCTTGCCGCCGCGAACATCGCGCAGCGTGTCTTCGTCGGCTTTCAGAAGGTCTTGGCCGTCGAGCAAAACCTTGCCGTCGCGCACCTCGGCAGGCGGCGAGGGCAGAAGCCCCAAGAGCGACATCATGGTCACGGACTTGCCCGAGCCGCTTTCGCCGACAACACCCAAAAGCTCGCCGGGCTTGAGATCGAAGCTGACATTGTTGACGGCGTGGATTTCGCCACCGCGCACGCGGAATACAGTCTTCAGGCCCTGGACCTCCAGGACGGGCCGACCCCCATCGTGCATCAGATTCTCCCAGTCGTCGTCTTGTTTTATTGGTCGCCCAAGCTATTGCCGGACCTATTTTGACCAAACGGTAGCACGGAATAATCCTGTCGCAAGATCAATTCTCGGCCAAGGGATTGCGGAGGTGGGAACTGCCCGCCTAGACTGCGCCGAAACGCAATGAATGAGCGACCAAATTGCCCAATACTGATGAAGCCCGCCGCATTCTCAATCGGCTCGTGGCTTTCCCCACGGTCAGCCGTGACAGCAATATCCCCCTGATCGATTTCGTCGAAAGCTATCTCGCCGGGCAAGGCATTGCCTCTGTCCGTGTGCCTAACGAGGATGGAACCAAGGCAGCACTCTATGCCCATGTTGGCCCTGATATCGACGGGGGTGTCGTCCTGTCGGGCCATACCGATGTGGTCCCGGTCGATGGTCAGGACTGGTCGAGCGATCCCTTCACCGTTGTCGAACGCGAGGGCAGGCTCTTTGGCCGTGGCACCTGCGACATGAAGGGGTTTGATGCGCTCGCTCTGGCCGCGATGGCGCGGGCTGCGGCGCTGCACAAGGAGGGGCGCCTCAAGCGGCCCTTGCAGATTGCCCTCAGCTATGACGAAGAGATCGGCTGCACCGGCGCGCCGCCGATGATCGACCATATGGTGAGCCACGGCCTGCCCCGCGCCGAAACAGTAATCGTCGGCGAGCCGTCGATGATGAAGGCGGTGACCGGCCACAAGGGCGGCTTTGGCTATGCCGTCCATATCAAGGGCTACGAGGTCCACTCTTCTCTGATCCACAAGGGCGTGAATGCGATCATGTGGGGGGCAAAGCTGATCGACTGGGCCAACCGGATGAACGCCGAGAACGCCGCCAAGACACCAAGCGCCATAGCCGCTACGTTCGAGCCGCCCTACACCACACTCCATATCGGAACCATTCACGGCGGCACAGCCCACAACATCACGGCGGGCGATTGCTGGTTCGGGTTCGACTTCCGCGTTGTGCCCGGCGAGACGGTTGCGGACTGGGCCGCCAAGTTCAAAGCCGAGGTGGCGCGGCTCGAGACCGAAATGCAGGCAATCCACCCCTCGGCACATATCGACCTTGTGCAGCGCTTTCACGTTCCGGGCCTCGTCCCCGAGGCCGATGGTGCCGCCGAGGCTCTCGCGCGTCGGCTTACCGGCGACAACGCCTCGCACGTGGTGAGCTACGGCACCGAGGCGGGCCAGTTTCAGGAGCGGGGCTATTCGGCTGTGATCTGCGGCCCGGGCGATATTGATCAGGCGCATCAGCCGGACGAGTTTCTGACGGTTGAACAGTTCGAGGCCGGTCAGGCCTTCATGGACGACTTGCTAGCTACCCTCGGCACATGATCCCCTTCCCGATTTCCGATGATAGCCCCGTCGAGCACGCCGGACCGCTGCCCGCGAGCGCCGATTGCGTCATCATCGGTGGCGGCGTGATCGGCATCTGCACGGCCCTCTTCCTCGCCAAGGCGGGCCTGCGCCCGGTGGTCCTCGAGAAAGGCCGTGTTGCGGGCGAGCAATCCTCGCGCAACTGGGGCTGGATCCGCCAGCAGGGCCGCGATCCGGCCGAGCTGCCGATCATGATCGAAGCGAACCGCCTCTGGCGCGAGCTCGGGCCGGAGTTGGGCGAGGATATCGGCCTGAGGCAATCGGGCCTGCTCTATCTCGCCGATACCGAGAAAGACCTCGCCTATTTCGAAGAGTTCATGATGCTCGCCCGAGAGCACGGCCTTGATACAGAGCTTCTGTCGCCCGAGGGTGTGAGCAAACTCCTCCCCGGCGCCAAGAACCGCTGGCTGGGTGGGATGCACACCGCCTCCGACATGATAGCCGAGCCTTGGCTGGCCGTTCCTGCTCTGGCGCGGCTGGCGGTGCGATCAGGGGCCGTGATCGTCGAGAATTGCGCCGTGCGGCGGCTCGATATGGCGGGCGGCAAGGTCGCGGGCGTGTTCACCGAAAAGGGCCACATCGCCGCGCCCAGCGTCGTTCTCGCCGGTGGCGCCTGGTCTTCTCTGTTTCTCACTGCCCACGGGGTGCGCATCCCGCAGCTCTCGGTCCGCGCCAGCGTTGCCGCAACCGACCCCCTGCCTCTGATCTTCCAGGGCGGTGCGGTCGACACCACGACTGCGTTCCGACGCCGCGCCGACGGCGGATACACCCTGACAGCCGCCGATTTCCACGAGTTTCTGATCGGGCCCGATGCCTTCCGACACCTGCGGAAATTCATCCCCCAGATCCTTGCCAACCCGACGGCCAACCGCTTCTTTCCGGCCGCGCCCATGGGCTATCCCGATGCCTGGGGAACGCCGCGCCAGTGGCGCGCCGACGAGGTTTCGCCCTTCGAGCGGATGCGTGTCCTGAACCCGCGCCCCGCCATGAAAGCGCTCGGCAAGGTTGCCCGGCAATTCGCTGCCGATCACCCGTCATTGGGCGAGGTGCGGCTCAGATCAGCCTGGGCCGGGATGATCGACACCATGCCCGATGTGGTCCCCGTGGTGGACCATGTAGCAGCGCTCCCCGGCCTCATCGTCGCCACCGGCATGAGCGGCCACGGCTTCGGCATCGGCCCCGGTTTTGGCCGGGTCATCGCGGCGATGGTGCGCGGCGAGCCCCCCGGCCACGATCTGAGCCGCTTCCGCATCTCGCGCTTCGCCAAGGGCGAAAAGCTCATCGCTGGCCCCAGTCTTTGATCAAATCCCCCCTTGCGGTGCCGCCGCCGCTCGGACAGTCTCTTGCCGAACACTCACGCTCCGGAG
>JAHEBR010000313.1 GCA_024642185.1 Marivivens sp.
CAGCCAGATAGATGTCATGATTTTCGAGTCCCCAAACACGGTACGAGTAAAGCTCAGAAAGAAGATCTATCGAATGAAAGCCAGTTAACAGAGCTGCTTTGTTTCCTTCTATTAGAAGTTTGCGTCGCCAATCAACTATTCTCTTTAGTATTTCCATTCGTTCTGCCGAGAAGCGGAATGATTTTTTAAATACTTTCTGATTTCTGATCTCCCAAAAATATACAAACCTATGATGTGATATGAGGTTGCCAGCTATGAAGCCGAGCAAAGTCGTGTAAGTTACTTCAATTGGTCCATAAATTCTTCTGATAATAAAAGTAGGTGATTTGAGCAATGAAAATGGCAAGCAAGCGTCTGTCCCTATTCGGGTTTCCTTATCCCATGTAAGTCCCGAGAATCCCTTTTGGGTCGGGGGATCAGTTATTAGGAATCTAAACTCAGGATCAAGTTCTTCGGAGATAGTGAGGTTAGTGAAGTTCGCAAAGTCTTCGCCAGCATTCGAAAGGGAATAGCGCTCAGGAATTTTGTGACGGGTTGCAAAATATCCCGCAAGAAATAGGAGAGCTTTAGAGAAACAGTTCATCTACTAAACATCCAACTCCTCCACAAACCGCGCGTTCTCCTGGATATACTGGAACCGCAGTTCCGGTTTCTTGCCCATCAGGCGTTCAACGAGGTCGGCGGTTTCGCCGGGGTCGTCCTCGTCTATGCTGACGCGGATCAGTTTGCGGGACTCGGGGTTCATCGTGGTGTCTTTCAGGTCCTTTGCGTCCATCTCGCCCAGACCCTTGAAGCGCTGCACGTCGATTTTACCCTTGCCGCCCAGACCCTTGGCAAGCCATTCCTCTTTTTCCGCGTCATCGGCCACATAGAGCCGCCTGGCCCCTTGGGTCAGGCGGTAAAGCGGCGGGCAGGCGAGGTAGAGGTGGCCGCGGTCGATCATCGGGCGCATCTGGGTGAAGAAGAACGTCATCAGAAGCGAGGCGATATGCGCGCCGTCGACATCGGCATCGGTCATGATGATGATCTTGTCATAGCGCAGGTCGTCGATCTTGAATTTCGGGCCCATCTGAACGCCCAGAGCCTCGCAGATATCGCGGATCTCGGAATTGTCGTGCAGCTTTGAGGACGCGGCCCCCAGCACGTTGAGGATCTTGCCCTTGAGCGGCAAGAGTGCCTGATTTTCGCGGTTGCGCGCGCCTTTGGCCGAACCGCCTGCAGAGTCGCCTTCGACGATGAACAACTCGGTGCCTTCGCGGGATTTTGAGGTGCAATCGGTCAGCTTGCCGGGCAGGCGCAGCTTTTTCGTCGCGGTCTTGCGGGCGGTTTCCTTTTCCTGCCGGCGGCGCAGGCGTTCTTCGGCGCGAAGCACCAGAAAATCGAGGATCGCGCCTGCCGATTTGGTGTCATTGGCCAGCCATGTGTCGAAATGGTCGCGCACCGCCCCTTCGACATATTTCGCGGCTTCTTCCGTGGCCAGACGGTCCTTGGTCTGGCCGACGAATTGCGGCTCGCGGATGAAGACGGAGATGAGCGCGCAGCCGCCCGCCAGCATATCATCGCGGGTGATTTGGTCGGCCTTGCGGTTTTTCACCAGTTCGCCGTAGGCCTTGATGCCCTTCAGGATGGCGGTCCAGAAGCCGGACTCGTGCGTGCCGCCTTCGGGGGTGGGAACGGTGTTGCAATAGCTTTGGATGAAGCCGTCGCGCGAGGGGGTCCAGTTGATCGCCCATTCGACGGAGCCCGGCACGTTGTATTTGTCAAAGCTGACCTTGCCTGCAAAGGGGCGGTCGGCATAGGGGGTGGCCCCGGTGAGTTGCTCGCCGAGATAATCCGACAGACCGCCGGGGAAGTGAAACACCGCCTCCATCGGCGTGTCGCCATCGGGGATCGCGGATTTCCAGCGAATCTCGACGCCGGAAAAGAGGTAGGCCTTGGAGCGGGCCATCTTGAACAGGCGGTGGGGTTTCAGTTGCAGCGTGCCGAAAATTTCGGGGTCGGGATGGAAAGTGACGGACGTGCCGCGCCGGTTGGGCGCAGCCCCGATCTTTTCGAGCGGGCCCTGGGGCAGCCCGCGCGAAAACTCCATGGCGAACAGTTCCTTGTTGCGCGCCACCTCCACCCGCAGATGATCGGAGAGCGCATTGACCACGGACGAGCCGACGCCGTGCAACCCCCCGCTCGTCTGATAGCTGTCCCCGGAAAACTTGCCGCCCGCGTTCAGCGTGCAGAAGATGATCTCCAGTGCCGATTTGCTTGGGAACTTGGGGTGCATTCCGGTGGGAATGCCCCGCCCGTTGTCGCGCACCGAAACATGGCCGTTGGCGTGAAGCTCTACCTCGATCCAGTTGGCGTGCCCTGCTACGGCCTCATCCATCGAGTTGTCGATGATCTCGGCCACCATGTGATGCAGCGCACGGTCATCCTTGCCGCCGATATACATGCCGGGGCGCAGACGGACATGTTCCATATCCTCCAGCACCTCG
>JAHEBR010000314.1 GCA_024642185.1 Marivivens sp.
ATCTTTCATGGCCAGCGCGGCCGCCGGAGCGAGCGTCTTGATGTCGAAGGCGAACAAACCAGCGGGCGCATCAGCGCCCCAACCTGCGCGAAACGCCATAGCCGCTTCGCCAAAACCTACAAAAGCAATGCTCTCTGCCGCCATGTCCTGCGCCTCCCCGCTGGGTCGATCCGAGCTGGAACCGCCACCACGCGCCGCCGACTATAGCCAAACATTATGCCGCTTGGGAATCTTCTGATTTGCCGCACAGGGGCCTCCACGAGCATAGTTGGGGCGCCCAACGTTTCAGGAGAGCCCCATGTCGTCCGCCAAGACCGCCCTTGTCATCAGCGCCCATGCGGCCGACTTTGTCTGGCGTTGCGGCGGCGCGATCGCGCTTCATGCCGAGATGGGCTACAACGTGACCGTGCTATGCCTCTCGTTCGGCGAGCGCGGCGAGAGCGCCAAGCTCTGGAAACAGCCGGGCATGACGCTTGACGCGGTCAAGGCCGCCCGCAAGGGCGAGGCCGAGCGCGCGGCCGAGGCGCTCGGCGTGCATGACCTGATCTCGATGGACCTTGGCGACTATCCGCTCGAGCTTACGCGCAGCGACAAGGAGGCCGTGGTCGATGTGATCCGCGCCGTGCAGCCGCGCTTCATGCTCAGCCATTCGCAGTATGACCCCTACAACACCGACCATATGTATGCCACGCAGATCGCCCTCGAATGCCGGATGATTGCCCAAGCATGGGGCCATAACCCCGGCCAGAAGGTCCTTGGCGCACCGCAGCTTTACCTCTTTGAGCCGCACCAGACCGAGCAGATGGGCTGGAAGCCCGACACTTTCCTCGATGTGACGCCGGTTTGGGACAAGAAGCGCGCGGCAATCGAATGCATGGAAGGGCAAGAGCATCTGTGGGACTTTTACACCCGCGTCGCCCAGAACCGCGCCAACCACTTCAAGCGCAATTCCGGCGGCCAGTCCGGCGGTCGCGACTGCAAATACGCCGAAGGCTTCCAGTCGGTCTTTCCGCGCACTGTCGACGAGCTTTGAGCCGCCCCTGAAAGGAGCCGAGCCATGAACACGCCCACCAACCCCTCGTTCGATATCGCCCACCTTGGGCACGTCGAGGTCTATACCGACAAGTTCGACGAGAGCCTTGATTTCTATACCCGCGTCTTTGGCCTGACCGTCTCGGGGCAGGATGCCCATTCGGCCTATCTTCGGGCTTGGGACGATTACGAGTTCCATTCGCTCAAACTCACCCGCCATCACACCACCGGCGTCGGCCATATCGGTTATCGCGCCGCCTCGCCCGAGGCGCTCGAGCGGCGGGTGAAGGCGATCGAGGCTTCGGGATACAAGGTGCATGGCTGGACCGAGGGCGATCTCGGCCATGGCCGCGCCTTCCGGTTTGAAGACCCTTTCGGCCATGTTTTCGAGATCTACTGGGAAACCCAGCGCCCGATCCTGACCGACCAAACCCGCCCCGCGCTCAAGAACAACGCGAGCAAATTTCACGCCACCGGCGTCTGCCCGCGCCGGCTCGATCATCTCAACCTTTTGTCGGATAACGTCACCGAATTCCGCCGCTTCATGGAAACCTGCCTCGGCAGCCGCGTGACCGAGATGATCCAGCTTGATAACGGGCGGATCGGCGGCTGCTGGTTCACCGTGAACAACAAGACCTACGATCTTGCCTGCACCGAAGAGCATGGCGGCGCTCAAGGGCGGCTGCACCACGTCACCTACGCCACCGACCAGCGCGAGGATATCCTGCGCGCGGCGGATATCTTCCTTGAGAACGGAGTCCACATCGAGACCGGCCCGCACAAACACGCCATTCAGGGCACGTTCTTTCTCTATGTCTGGGAGCCTGCGGGCAATCGGGTCGAGCTGGCCAATGCCGGTGCGCGGCTGATCCTCGCGCCCGACTGGGAGCCTGTGGTCTGGACCGAGACCGAGCGCAAGAAGGGGCAGGCCTGGGGCCTCAAGACCATCGAGAGCTTCCACACCCACGGCACACCGCCGGTGAAGAAGGGCTAGGGCCATGCCAGTCGTCGTCCAGAACATCCCCCGCGCCGACAAGGCGGTGATCGAAGGCCTTGCCGCGGCTGGCGTGGCGACTGTGCACGAGGCGCAGGGGCGGACCGGTTGCCTCGCCTCCTATATGCGGCCGATCTATTCGGGGGCGCAGATTGGCGGGTCGGCGGTCACGATCTCGGCCCCGCCGGGGGATAACTGGATGCTGCACGTTGCCATCGAACAGCTGCAAGAGGGCGATATCCTCGTCCTCGCGCCCACCTCGCCCTGCGACACCGGCTATTTCGGCGACCTTCTGGCGACCTCGGCCATGGCCCGCGGCTGCCGTGGGCTCATCATCGACGCCGGCGTGCGCGATATCCGCGATCTGACGAAGATGGGCTTTCCGGTCTGGTCCAAGGCCATTTCGGCGCAGGGCACAGTGAAGGAAACTTTGGGGAGCGTGAACGTTCCCATCGTCT
>JAHEBR010000315.1 GCA_024642185.1 Marivivens sp.
TTGCCGGCCTTCTCATCACCACCGAAGCCATGATCGCCGACAAGCCGTCGAAAGACGGCGGCGCTGGCGGCGGCATGCCCGACATGGGCGGCATGGGCGGCATGGGCGGCATGATGTAAGCAGCGGCAATCGCTGCTAGAGTTTAGGGGTCGCCTTCGGGCGGCCCCTTTCATTTGGAGATGCCCATGCCCCCAAGTTTTCAGCGCCCCATGAACCCCGGCGAAGAGCAGGCCGTCGAACGCCTCTTGCAGCGGGCCTTCACGGGCTCTGCCGAGGCGCAACTGGTGCGCAAGCTGCGCAAATCCCGCCAGATCGCGGGCGAGATGGTGGTGCCGGGGGAAGAGGGGATCGTCGGCTATTATGCGCTGTCGCGGATGGTCGAGCCGAAGGGCTGGCTGGCGCTCGCGCCGGTAGCGATTGATCCGGATTGGCAGGGCCGGGGGATCGGGCGGCGCATGGTTGGCATGGCGGCCGAATGGGCGCGGCTGAGCCAGACGATGATCGTGGTTCTTGGGGATGCGCCCTTCTACGAGCGCGCCGGTTTCAGCGCGGCACGGGCGGCGAAGCTGACGTCCGCCTATCCCAAAGAGCACTTGCTCCTTGCCGGTCCCGGAACAGATGCACCCGAAAAGACGCTGGTCTATCCCTCGTCGTTCGAGGGGCTTTGACCCGAATTTCCTTGCTTTGTGAATTGCGCGGGCGCACCAAAACCCTATGCGCCTCTTTCTTCTGACAGCCCTGACCATGACGGCCTTCGCCGCCAATTCGGTGCTCAACCGGATGGCTGTTGGGCATTACGGGATGCCGCCCGAGAGCTTTGCCATTGTCCGCGCGCTTTCGGGGGCGGTCGTCCTTTGGGCGCTGGTGGCGGCGCGGGGGCGCAAGCTGCCGCTTGGCGATTGGTCGGGCCGCCTGATCGGCGCTGGAGCCTTGTCGCTCTATCTCGTGGGCTTTTCGCTCGCCTATGGGCGGCTTGATGCGGGGATCGGCGCGTTGATCCTCTTTGGCGGCGTGCAACTGACGATGTTTGGCGGAGCGCTGATCGGTGGCGAGGCGATCCCGGCGCGGCGCTGGATCGGCGCGGGCGTGTCGCTTGCGGGGCTGGCCTATCTCGTCTGGCCGCGCGGCGGGGTGGGCTATCCGGGGCTTGAAATAGGCTTCATGGCCGCCGCCGCCTTCGGCTGGGGCGTCTATTCGCTGAAAGGGCGCGGGGCGAAGGATCCTCTGGCGCTCACGGCGGCCAATTTCGTTGTCTCCGTGCCGATCGTGGCGCTTCTGCTGTTTGTCGCGCCCTTTGAAGCCCCCGCCTCGGGAACCGCCCTTGCCGTCCTCTCCGGCGCGGTGACGAGCGGCCTTGGCTATGCGCTGTGGTATGCGATCCTGCCGAGCCTCGGGGCCACCCGCGCGGCGGTGGCACAACTGAGCGCGCCGGTGATCGCGGCGCTGGGCGGGGCGCTTTTGCTGTCGGAACCCGTGGGGGCGAAACTGGTTATCGCCACCATCCTCGTCCTCGGCGGCATCGGAATTTCCTTGATGCCCAAGCGCTAGGCCAACTCTTTCACCAACCGCTGCGCCAACTGGGTTTTCGCACCGATCGTGATCTCGCGCGGCGGAAGGGCGGCGGCAAAGCCCTCGCGCTCCCAGAAGGCGCGGCCCTTCACGTTGGCGATCAGCACACCGACATAGAGCCGCTTTGCGCCCCGTGGGCGCGCCTCCGCCTCGATATGCGCCAAGACCTTTGGACCAAGCCCGCCGCCGCGCACATCCTCGGCAAAAGCCAGAAGGCCAATGTAGCCGTCCTCGGCTTCGGGAAAGCCGAAATCGACACTGGCGACACCGACGAGGCGATCATCTTGGAAGTAGCCGAGCCGCATCCGCTTGGCGGCATCGGCATCGGGCGGCGCATCGTGGAAGAAACCCTCGGTCTGCCGCTCGTGATCGGTCAGCCCGCGCTCCATCTCGGAGAAATCGCGGCACCTGTCCCAAAAGGCCCATACGGCGGCGCGGTCGGCCACGGGATCAAGCGGACGGATCATCGCAGGATCGGCTCGAGCGGGTCATAGGCTGGCGCACCCGGATCCTTCCACGCCACGGCGGCAAGGCTGTCGGGCTTGACCGTCAGCGCCGCCATCTCCGCACGCGTGACCCAGCGGCGCATCGAGACGATGCCCTCGGGATCGGTCCAATCGCCCTCGGGATCTCCGGCGACAAGCGTGCAGCGGAAATAGACGTCGACCTGATGGAAATCGTGGTCGGGGTCGTGGAATTCGTTGACGAGGCAGGGCGCTCCCACACGCACCGTGAGTCCCGTTTCTTCGTGGATCTCGCGGGCGAGGTTGTCGGGCAGGCTGCTGTGCGGCTCGACGCCGCCGCCCGGCGCGCACCAGATGTGATCCTTGCCCTTCCAGGCGTTGACCAGAAGAAGCCGACCCTCGCGCATGACGATGCCGCGGACAGCAAGACGGGGAGGGCGGGGTTTGGG
>JAHEBR010000316.1 GCA_024642185.1 Marivivens sp.
CCGATCTTGCGCGCCCCGAGCGCGTTGGCGGCGATGCCCGAGACCTCGACATCGACCGGTTGGCCCGCGGCCAGTGCTGCATTGAGCGCACAAGAAGTTTCGGGCTCAACGGCCACAATCTTGCGCCGCTGGCCCGCCCAAGCGATCGCCCCGCCAATGAGCCCCCCGCCGCCCACGGCGATCAGGACGGTATCGGCCTCGAGCCCCTGTTCTTCCCACTCGCGCAGACAGGTGCCCTGCCCCGCGACCGTTCCCGGCGCGTCATAGGCATGGACCTGCATCGCACCCGTGCGCGCCTCATAATCGAGCGCGGCGGCAAGGGCATCGGCATAGGCGCCGGGCACAACCGTCAGATCGGCACCGGTGCGCTCGATCAGGGCGATCTTGGAGGGGCCCGCCATCTCGGGCACGAAGATCCTTGCCGGAATG
The DNA here is from genome assembly GCA_024642185.1 of Marivivens sp. Lineage (GTDB taxonomy): Bacteria > Pseudomonadota > Alphaproteobacteria > Rhodobacterales > Rhodobacteraceae > RFZI01. The sequence goes on from JAHEBR010000316.1 coordinate 430, forward strand.
CCGAGCCGCGCGGCGGCAAAGGCGACGGCCGCCCCGTGATTGCCGCCCGAGGCCGCCACCACGCCTCCCTTCGGAACACCGCCAGAAAGAAGCGTGTTGAAGGCCCCGCGCGCCTTGAAGCTGCCGGTGTGCTGGGTGAACTCGAGCTTGACCTCGACGGACCGGTCAAGGCCGCTGAAATCCAGCCTTGCAACAGCCGTCTTTCGCACATGGCCCTCGATCCGGGTGGCGGCTGCGATGATTTCGGCGGTCCAATCGGTCATCTCGCCCTCCTAGTTGTGACTGGCCTTGCGGGTCGGGCCGTTCTACCAAGGGGCACGAGCAGAAGAAAGGATCGACAAGAATGAGCGATCAAAGACGCCACCCATTCCGCGACAGCATTCAGGACCGCGAGGCCGCCCAGCACTTTGAGACAACCGCGCAGACGGCGTCGCCCACCTATCGGCTTGCTTTCAGCGATCCGGATTTCCTTCTCAAGGAAGAGCTGCGCCCGGTCCGGCTTCAGCTCGAGCTTCTGAAGCCCGAACTCGCCATGAACGAGGCGGGCGTGAAATCGACCATCGTCCTCTTCGGCGGCGCGCGTATTCCAGAGCCGGCCAAAGCAGACGCAGCCCCAGCCAACCTCGCGGCCCTGTCGCCCTACTATGACGAGGCGCGCAAGTTTGCCCGCCTGATGACCGAGCATTCGGTGAAGAACGGCGGCATCGAGAACGTGATCGTCACCGGCGGCGGCCCCGGCGTGATGGAAGCGGGAAATCGCGGTGCGGCGGACGCGGGCGGCAAATCCATCGGCCTCAACATCGTCTTGCCGCACGAGCAGGCGCCCAACCGCTATGTGACGCCCGAGCTGTGCTTCAACTTTCACTACTTCGCCATCCGCAAGATGCACTTCCTGATGCGGGCCAAAGCCGTCTGCATCTTCCCCGGCGGATTTGGAACGCTGGACGAGTTCTTCGAAGCGATCACTTTGATCCAGACCGGCCGGATGGAGCAGGTGCCGATCTTGCTATTTGGCAAGTCGTTCTGGGAAAACGTCATCAACTTTGAGGCTTTGGCCGAGGCCGGAACCATCTCGCCCGAAGACCTCAAGCTGTTTCGATACGTTGAAACCGCCGAAGAAGCGGTGAAACATATCGAAACCTGGGAGAATGCGGGCAAAAAGCGCTCGCATATTCCGGGCAGATGACGAAGACCGCCAAGACCGCCGCCGAGATGATCGGCGGGATGGATCCGGTGATGGTCGCGGGCGATGTTGCCTTTGCCTCGATCACCGATCCGCAGATGCTGGCGCGGCTTTTGCCCCTCGCCCGCGCCGTCTTTCGCGAAGTGGAAGGCATCTCGCTCATCCTGCCGCTGGCCGATCATCCTGAACCCAAGGCGGCCCAGCCGATGCGGCAGATCACGCTCAACGTCTATTCCGATCTTGAGGGCATCGGCCTCACCGCCGCAGTCGCCACCGCGCTCGCCGCCGAGGGCATCGCCTGCAACATGGTCGCGGCGCATCACCACGACCATGTGTTTGTCCCGTCGGACCGCGCGACCGAGGCGCTGACAATCCTGCTTGAGTTGCAGAAGGGCTAGAGCCCCGCTTCCGCCTCGATCTCGCGTTTGGATTTGCGGGCGCGTTCGGTGGCGGATTTGAGCTGACCGCAGGCGGCCATGATATCCTCGCCGCGCGGGGTTCGGATCGGGCTGGCGTAGCCCGCGTTCATCAGGATCGACGCAAAGGCGCGGATGCGGTTGTTGGACGAGCGCTCATAGGGCGCGCCGGGCCATTCGTTGAACGGGATCAGGTTAACCTTGGCCGGAATACCATCGAGCAGTTTGACAAGGCGGTGCGCATCCTCGTCGCTATCGTTCACACCCTTGAGCATGACGTATTCAAACGTGATCCGCTCGCTGTTCGTGGCCTTGGGGTATTCGCGCAGTGCGCTCAGCAAGGTTTCGATGTTCCACTTCTTGTTCACCGGCACCAGCACATCGCGCACCGCATCGGTGGTGGCGTGGAACGACACGGCGAGAAGGCAGCCAATCTCGTTCGC
>JAHEBR010000317.1 GCA_024642185.1 Marivivens sp.
ACACCGGCCATGGCGCGGCGCATCTTGAGGTAGCCGGCGCGCTCTTCGGCGGCGGCGTCGAAATGGCGGATCACCGACATCGACACGACCTTGTCGTCGCCGCGCAGACGGATGCCGCGCACGCCGGTGGAATCGCGGCCTTTGAAGACGCGCACATCCGTGACGGGGAAGCGGATCGCACGGCCGCTATCGGTCACGAGCATCACGTCATCGTCTTCCGAACATATCCGCGCATTCACCAGCTCAACCCCTTCGGGAAGCTTCATCGCGATCTTGCCGTTGCGCATCACGTTGGTGAAATCCGAAAGCGCATTGCGGCGCACGTCGCCCTCGGAGGTGGCGAAGGCGATTTGCAGGTCGTCCCATTCCTCGTCGGGCCGGTCGACCGGCATGATCGCGGCGATCGAAACGCCCGTCGGGATCGGCAGGATATTGACGATCGCCTTGCCCTTGGCCGTGCGGCCCGCCAGCGGCAGGCGCCAGGTCTTGAGCTTGTAGGCCATGCCGTCGGTGGTGAAGAACAGAAGCTGGGTGTGGGTGTTGGCCACAAAGAGGGTGGTGACCACGTCCTCTTCCTTGGTCTGCATCGAGGCCAGACCCTTGCCGCCGCGCCGCTGCGAGCGGAATTCGGCAAGTGCTGTGCGCTTGATATAGCCGCCCGAGGTTACGGTCACGACCATGTCTTCGCGCTCGATCAGGTCTTCGTCTTCCAGATCGCCCGCCCAATCGACAATCTCGGTCCGGCGCGGCACGGCGAACTGGTCGCGCACTTCGCGCAGCTCGGTCGAGATGATCTCCATGATCCGTTCGCGGCTGGCGAGGATGGCAAGGTATTCCTTGATCTTGCCGGCGAGGTCTTGCAGCTCGTCGGTCACTTCCTGAACGCCGATCTGCGTGAGGCGCTGCAGGCGCAGATCGAGGATCGCGCGCGCCTGAACCTCGGAGAGGTTATAGGTGCCGTCGTCGTTCACGGGGTGCAGCGGATCGTCGATCAGCTTGAGATACTCGACGATCGAGCCTGCCGGCCAGCGGCGCGTCATCAGCTTTTCGCGGGCATCGGCGGCGTCGGCCGACGAGCGGATCGTGGCAACCACCTCGTCGACATTGGTCACAGCCACAGCCAGACCACACAGAACATGGCTCCGCTCGCGGGCTTTGCGCAGCTCATAGGCCGTGCGGCGCGCGACGACCTCTTCGCGGAAGGTGATAAAGGACGACAGGAAGCGATAGAGTGTCAGCTGCTCGGGGCGGCCGCCATTCAGCGCCAGCATATTGCAGCCAAACGAGGTCTGCATCGGCGTGAAGCGGTAGAGCTGGTTCAGCACGACCTCGGGGGTCGCATCCCGCTTAAGCTCGACCACGACCCGCACACCGTTGCGGTCGCTCTCGTCCTGCACATGGGCGATGCCTTCGATCCGCTTGTCGCGGGCGGCTTCGGCGATCCTGTCGATCATCGTCGCCTTGTTGACCTGATAGGGGATCTCGTCAACGACGATGGCCCAACGGTCCTTGCGCAGCTCTTCGATGTGGGTTTTGGCGCGGATGATGACCGAGCCGCGCCCTTCAAGATAGGCCTTGCGCGCGCCCGAGCGGCCGAGCATCAGGCCGCCGGTCGGAAAATCGGGGCCGGGGACGAATTCAATCAGGTCTTCCGACGACAGATCGGGATTGTCGATCAGCGCCAAGGTGGCATCGACCACCTCACCAAGGTTATGCGGCGGGATGTTCGTCGCCATACCCACGGCGATACCGCCCGCGCCATTGACGAGCATATTGGGGAAGCGGGCGGGAAGGACGGTCGGCTCGCGGTCCTTTCCGTCGTAGTTGTCCTGAAAATCGACCGTTTCCTTGTCGATATCGGCCAGAAGGAAGGCCGCCGGCTTGTCCATCCGCACTTCGGTATAGCGCATGGCGGCGGCGTTATCGCCGTCCATCGAGCCAAAGTTGCCCTGCCCATCCAGAAGCGGCAGCGACATCGAGAAATCCTGCGCCATCCGCACCAGCGCGTCATAGATCGCGCTGTCGCCGTGGGGGTGGTATTTACCCATGACATCGCCAACAGGGCGGGCCGATTTGCGATAGGGTTTGTCGTGGCTGTTGCCCACCTCGTGCATCGCATAAAGGATGCGCCGGTGGACGGGTTTGAGGCCATCGCGCAGGTCGGGAATCGCGCGGCTGACGATCACGCTCATCGCGTAATCGAGGTAGGATGTCTTGAGTTCTTGCGTGATCGAAACGGAAGGCCCGTGATATTCGGGGCGCGCGGGCGCGGTTTCTTCTTCGTTTTCAGGGGTTTCCGGGGTATCGTTCACGTTGTCCGCCTGTCGTCAGAGACATATCAATATTTAGGTCTCTGGACTATACCAGACCCCTGATATTGGGTGCAATCGGATAAGGCCTGCAACGGCGAAAGAGGCCGGATTTTATGCCCAGCCCCTTGGTATTGCGTCAGTTTTTCGCGCGC
>JAHEBR010000318.1 GCA_024642185.1 Marivivens sp.
ATGCATCCCTTGATCCTCTACGATGCCAACAAGCCGGGCGATCTGGAGCTTTGCGAAGCTTTCGGCGCCGATATCCTCAAGCTTTGCGTCGAGGTTGGCGGTTGCCTGACCGGCGAGCACGGCGTGGGCATCGAAAAGCGCGATCTGATGACGGTTCAATTCTCGACCGACGACCTCGAGGCGCAGATGCGGGTAAAGGACGTGTTCGATCCCGGGTGGCTTCTCAATCCGGCCAAGGTGTTTCCGCTGGCCTCGAGCGAGGCGCGCCGCGCCCCTACAGGGGAAGCCGCATGATCAGGCCGAATTCGGAAGAAGAACTGGCCGGCATTGTTGCCGGCGCCAAGGGGCCTTTGAGCATTCAAGGCGGCGGCACGCGCGGCTTTGCGCCGGTGTCCGGCGGCGAGCCGGTCAGCGCATCGGGCATAAGCGGCATCACCCTCTATGAACCTGGGTCGCTGACCCTTGTGGCCCGCGCCGGAACCCCGGTCGAGGAAATCCGCGAGCGGCTTGCCAAGGACAACCAGCGCCTGCCGTTCGAGCCGATGGACCATCGCGCGCTTCTGGGAACCACGGGCGAGCCGACCATCGGTGGCGTTGTTGCGGCCAATATCTCGGGCCCCCGCCGGGTCATGGTTGGCGCGGCGCGTGACTATGTGCTGGGCCTGCGCTTTATCGACGGGCGCGGCACGGTGATCCGCAACGGCGGGCGGGTGATGAAGAACGTGACGGGCTATGATCTCGTCAAGCTTTTGTCGGGTAGCTACGGCACGCTCGGCATCCTCACCGAGGTGAGCCTCAAGGTGCTGCCCAAGGTGGCGGCGAGCGCGACCATCGTGCTCAAGGGGCTTTCCGACGAGCAGGCCGTGGCGGCGATGGCGGCGGGCCTCGGCTCGCCCTTCGAGGTGAGCGGCGCCTCGCACAACCCCGCCACAGGCGAGACCCTTCTGCGCCTCGAGGGCTTTGAGGAATCGGTGCGCTACCGCTCCGAGCGTCTGGCAGAGTTGCTCAAGCCCTTCGCCCCGCCGCGGATCGAGGCCGACCCCGATGCCGTCACCAAGCTCTGGGCCGCGATCCGCGATGTGACTACCTTCGCTGGCAAAGAGGGCGATGTCTGGCGGCTTTCGGTTAAGCCGAGCGATGCCCCCGCGCTCGTTGCCCGCGCCTCTGCCAAGCAGGCGCTCTACGATTGGGGCGGCGGCCTTGTCTGGCTGCGCACCGAGGCAGGCACCGACCTGCGCGCCAAGCTCGGCGCTTTCGCAGGCCACGCGACGCTGATCCGTGCGAGCGCCGAGAGCCGCGCGCGCCTTGGCGTGTTTCAGCCAGAGCCTGCGCCGCTCGCGCGCCTCTCGGCGGGCCTGCGCGCCCAGTTTGATCCCCGCGGGATCCTCAACCCCGGCATGATGGGCTGACGATGCAGACGACCTTTACCCCCGAACAGCTCACCGATCCGGGCATCCAGCGCGCCAACGAGATCCTGCGCGCCTGCGTGCATTGCGGCTTTTGCACGGCCACCTGCCCGACCTATCAGGTCTTGGGCGACGAGCTCGACAGCCCGCGCGGGCGCATCTATCTGATCAAGGATATGCTCGAGAACGAGCGCATCCCCGATGCCAAGACGGTCGGCCATATCGACCGCTGCCTGTCGTGCCTTGCCTGCATGAGCACCTGCCCCTCGGGCGTGCATTACATGCACCTGATCGACCACGCCCGCGCCTATGTGGAAAACCACTATAAGCGCCCGCTGACCGATCGCGCTCTGCGCTGGGTCTTGGCGCGGACCCTGCCCTATCCGGGGCGGTTCCGCCTCGCGCTTCTGGCGGCTAAGATCGGCCGGCCCTTTGCCCGCCTTCTGCCCGATCCGCGCCTGCGTGCCATGATCGCCATGGCCCCCAAGCGCATCCCGCCGGTAAGCCGCAATGATGATCCGCAAAGCTTTGCCCCCGTTGCCCCCCGCAAGATGCGCGTGGCGCTGATGACCGGCTGCGCCCAGAAGGCGCTCAACACCGATATCAACGATGCGACGATCCGGCTCCTCACCCGCCTTGGCTGCGAGGTGGTGATCGCCGAGGGCGCGGGCTGCTGTGGGGCGCTCACGCACCACATGGGCAAGGAAGACGAAAGCCACGCGACCGCGGCGAAAAACATCCGGGCATGGGCCGCCGAGATGGATGGCGCGGGGCTTGATGCCATCGTCATCAACACCTCGGGCTGCGGCACCACGGTCAAGGACTATGGCCATATGTTCCGCAACGAGCCGCTCGCGGTGGATGCGGCGCGGGTCTCGAAGATCGCGATGGATGTGAGCGAAGTTCTCTCCAAGCTCGATTTCCCCGCCTCGCCCGCCGCGCAGGAAATGCGCGTGGCCTATCACGCGGCCTGCTCGCTTCAGCACGGGCAGAAGATCAAGACCCTGCCCAAAGACCTTTTGAAAAAGGCCGGTTTCACGGTTCTCGAGCCCG